>NZ_JBFAKY010000005.1:0-238948 GCF_040656015.1 Promicromonospora sp. NPDC050249
GGGCCATCTACGCGCTGTACGCCGTCGGGATCACCGTCGGCAACGCCGTGGCCGGCAACGACCTGGAGATCAGCGCGCTCGACGCCACGCTGGGCCGTACGTACGGAAGGTGACCCGGGCGTCGTCGTCACAGGCGGCTGTGCTCCTCGATGAACCAGCTCAGGATCTTGCTCACCGCGTCAGCCGGTAGCAGACCGGTGTCGGTGTCCGACAGCGTGCCGGCACCGTCCGGGTCCGTGCTGATCCAGGTCTCGACGACATAGAGGGTCGCGCCGTCGATCTGGGCAGCGAGGAACGGTTCCCCGCCCTGCGACAGTGAGACGACATCGCTCCCGACCCGGTCGGCCTGAAGCTTGTCGCACGCCGAGATCACGTCCCACGCGGGCGAGTCGTGGACGTCCGTCGGTCCGGGATACTCGACGGCGACCGCGCGCCAGTGGAACGTCTCGTCGTTCTCCGTGTAGCCGGTCACGTCCTCGGCGAGGATGCGTTGTGCTCCCGCGGCCAGCTCGTGCTCGGCGAAATCTTGCTCCTCATGCCAGAGCCGGACGCCGGAGACGACGTCGTACCGGCCGGACACGAGGCTGCACTCGTCCGTTACCGCTTCTGCCGGATCCTCTCCACAGGGGCCGCCTCCCGCCTCGAGGAGAACCTCTCGCTGTGTGAACGAGACGTCGGCGCCCTCGATCGGCAGCGACTCGTTGAGCTGATGGACTGCCAGGCCGGGCTCCGCCGCGACGACGGCGCACTCGCTCGGTGGTGTGGTCGTGGGCGTCGTTCGGTCGAGGTCAGGGGTCGCCTGCGTCGAGCACGCACTGATCGAGAGGGCGAACAGCGGTGCTGTGACAACACGGCGCAGAATTCTGGGGCTCACGAGACCTCCTGGAGGAACGCGGATGCCCGCGGCCGTTCATGGTCCGTGGTGACAGGGTCGCGGTACAAGGAAAGTGCTGACGCGGCGCCATGAGGGTTTTCCGTGATGGCGCGATCAGGCCTTTGTATGGGAACCTCCCGGACATGACGCCCCAGGACTCGACGACCGAGGAGACCACCCCGCCGTCGGGCAGCGTGCCTGATGCGCCGGCGACGGCGTCGGAGTACGGGCTGCGCCGCCGCCTCCGGCTCATGGGCGCGGTGCTCGCCGGCGGGCTCGCCGTCGTGCTGGCCCTGCTGCTCTGGCTCGGCGTGCTGGTCCCGGCCAAGCAGAAGGCCGCCGGCTATTCGGACGCGGACGCCACCTACGCCGCCGTCGCGATCGAGCACAACGCGCAGGCGGTCCAGCTGACGGCGCTCGCCCCGGGCCGGTCCACCGACGACGAGGTGCTCGCCCTAGCGGTCGAGGTGGGCGAGGCCTCGGCGGGCCGGGTCGAGGACCTCGCCGCATGGCTGGAGGCGCGGGACATCCCGGTGCCGGCAGCGGGGCGGGAGGCGCTCGCGCTGGCCGAGGACGGCCTGACGACCGAGCTGCCCGACGACGGCAGCGGTCCCCGCGCGGGCGCCACCGCACACTCGCACGAGGGCGGTAGCCACGGCATGCTCACCGACGAGCAGGTGAACGGGATCGCCGCGCTCCACGCGCAGGACTTCGACATCGCGCTGCTGGCCGCGCTCGTCGAGCACCACTACGGCGGGCTCCAGCCGGCCGACACGGAGATCACCGAGGGCGAGGACGCCGAGGCGAAGGCGCTGGCGCAGGCCGAGGCCGACGCCATCCGTGTCGAGGTGGAGGACGTCCGCGACGCGCTCGCGGCCATCGGCGGCCCGGGTTCCAACGACGGCTCCGGCTCGTAGCCGAGCCGGAGCGGGTCAGGGCGTGAAGGTCAGGGCGCGGTGACGAAGATGTCGAACAGCTCCGGGTGGTGGCCGTGCACCAGGACGGCGAACACGACGGCGTCGAACAGCAGGTGCACCGCCACGACGTAGCTGAGCGACTTGAACTTCGCGAAGATCCAGCCCTGGACCAGCGCGAACGGCACGGTGAGCAGCGGCCCCCACTCGCGGTAGCCGAGCTCCCACAGGAACGACACGAAGATCATCGACTGCAGCAGGTTGGCCTGCCACATCGGGAAGTGCTTGCAGAGCAGGGCGAACACCACGCAGATGAAGAACAGCTCGTCCCAGATGCCGACGGCGTTCACGCCGACGAAGAGCCGCCAGATGTCCTGCGTCCCGTCGAGGTCCGGCCAGTTGAGGTAGGCGCCGGAGCCGAGGAAGTAGAACGGCAGCAGCACGTACCCGAGCGCCACGACGGCGGCGAGATAGACCCACTGCCCGCGGGTCCAACGACGCCCGGTCAGCACGGGGAACTGGATGGTGTCCTGCTTCAGCACGAACCGGGACAGCGCCCACGGCACGAGTACCGACCCGCCGAGGGCCAGGGTGAAGCGCAGCATCCCGGCGTCGGACAGGTCCGCCTTGAGCGAGATCATCGAGATGATCCCGAGCCCCACGCCGATCAGCGCCAGGTCGCGGCCCAGCGCACGGTCGGCCCACAGGCCCAGCGCTATGCCCAGCACCAGCGGCAGGTAAGCGATCGGTCGGATGTGGACGGCGAAGAGCAGGATCGCCGACGCCGAGACGAGAAAGGCTGCGGTGAGGCGCGCCGGACCGACCAACGAGGTGGGCAGGGTGAGGGTCACGGGGACGAGGCTCCCACACGAACGGGGTGCGTTGTCGACGCCAGGGCCTGGTTGTTCTCCTTCTGGGGCAACTAGAGTCGGTGCGCAGTAACGATTTCATCCAGGTTCCGGCCCCCAGACGGGCCGGCCACCCCGGCAAGGAGGCCGTCGTGCGCTCACCCGAGCACGTTGAGCTGGTTCGGAACAATCCGGACCTCCCCCCGGTCGCGGTCATCGACCGCAGACCGATGACTCCCGGCAAGAAGCTGATCTTCGCGGTGATCGGGCTGGTCGCGGCGGTCGCGTGGGCCCTCGTCGCGTTCGTCCGCGGCGAAGCGGTCAACGGCGCCTACTTCGTCGTCGCCGCCGTCGGCACGTACGTGGTCGCGTACCGCTTCTACGCCCGGCTGATCGAGTACAAGGTCGTGCGCCCGCGGGACGACCGCGCCACCCCGGCCGAGGAGCACGAGAACGGCCGGGACTTCGCGCCGACGGACCGTCGCGTGCTGTTCGGCCACCACTTCGCGGCCATCGCCGGTGCGGGCCCGCTGGTCGGCCCGGTGCTCGCCGCGCAGATGGGCTACCTGCCCGGCACCCTCTGGATCATCATCGGTGCGGTCCTGGCTGGCTGCGTCCAGGACTACCTCGTCCTGTGGCTGTCCACGCGACGCCGCGGCCGCTCGCTCGGCCAGATGATCCGCGACGAGATGGGTCGTGTCGGCGGCGCCGCCGGCCTGATCGGCGTGTTCGTCATCATGATCATCATCCTGGCCGTCCTCGCCCTCGTGGTGGTCAACGCCCTGGCCGAGTCGCCGTGGGGCGTGTTCTCCGTCGGCATGACCATCCCGATCGCTCTCTTCATGGGCGTGTACCTGAGGTTCATCCGGCCGGGCCGGGTGTCCGAGGTCTCGGTGATCGGCGTGGTGCTGCTGGTCCTCGCGATCGTGGCGGGCGGCTGGGTGGCCGAGACCAGCTGGGGCGCCGAGATGTTCACGCTCGAGCCGGTGACCGTGGCCTGGCTCATCGTGGGCTACGGGTTCCTCGCGTCCGTGCTGCCGGTGTGGCTGCTGCTCGCGCCGCGTGACTACCTGTCCACGTTCATGAAGGTGGGCACCATCGTGCTGCTCGCCATCGGCGTGCTCATCGCGCAGCCCGCTGTGCAGGCCCCTGCCGTGTCGAGCTTCGCGATAGAGGGCAACGGGCCCGCGTTCGCCGGCTCCCTGTTCCCGTTCCTGTTCATCACCATCGCGTGCGGTGCGCTGTCCGGGTTCCACGCCCTGATCTCGTCCGGCACGAGCCCGAAGCTGGTCGAGAAGGAGAGCCAGCTCCGGCTCATCGGCTACGGCGGCATGCTCACCGAGTCGTTCGTGGCGATCATGGCCCTGGTCACCGCCATCTCCATCGACCAGCACCTGTACTTCACGATGAACGCCCCGGCCTCGCTCACGGGCGGCGAGCCGGCCGCCGCAGCGGACTACGTGAACGGCCTCGGGCTGGGCGGCACGCCCGCCACGGCGGCCGACATCCAGGGCGCCGCCGACGCCGTCGGCGAGGAGTCGATCGTCTCCCGCACCGGCGGTGCGCCGACGCTCGCGTTCGGCATGTCCCAGATCCTCGGCTCGTTCCTGGGCGGGGCGGGCATGCAGGCGTTCTGGTACCACTTCGCGATCATGTTCGAGGCGCTCTTCATCCTCACCACCGTCGACGCCGGTACGCGCGTCGCCCGCTTCATGCTGTCCGACACGCTCGGTAACCTCGGCGGCCCGCTGCGCAAGTTCCGCGACCCGTCCTGGCGGGTGGGCGCGTGGATCTGCTCGGTGGTGGTGTGCGGCCTCTGGGGCGCGATCCTGCTCATGGGCGTGACCGACCCGCTGGGCGGCATCAACTCGCTGTTCCCGCTGTTCGGCATAGCGAACCAGCTGCTCGCCGCCATGGCCCTCGCCCTGGTCACGGTGGTGGTGGTCAAGAAGGGCTATCTCAAGTGGGCGTGGATCCCCGCCGTCCCGCTGGTGTGGGACCTCGCGGTGACCATGACGGCGTCGTACCAGAAGATCTTCTCCCCCGAGCCGAGCCTCGGGTTCTGGGCGAACCACAACGCGTTCCGCGAGGCGCGGGCAGCGGGCGAGACGTCGTTCGGGACCGCCGCCGACACGGCTGCGATGGACGCCGTCATCCGCAACACGTTCCTGCAGGGCACGCTGTCCATCGTCTTCGCGCTGCTCGTGCTGACCGTGGCGCTGGTGGCGCTGTGGGTCTGCGTCAAGGCGATCCGGGCCGGCGGCCTGCCGACCAGTGAGGAGCCGGACTCGCAGTCGTCGACGTTCGCGCCGTCCGGCCTCGTGCCCACCGACGCCGAACGGGAGGTGGCAGCCCAGTGGACCGCCTACTACGAGGAGAACCCGGACAAGCTCCGGACGGGGACGCACGCGTGAGCTCGCCCTCGGTAGCGGGTCCGCCGGCGGACGGCGGCGGCGTGCTCGCCGTCGTCCGCCGGGGCTGGCGCGCACTGGCCTGGTACGTCACAGGGGTGCTGGGCGAGAGCGACTACCCGCGGTACGTGGCGCACCTGCGTCGGGTGCACCCGGAGGCCGCCGTGCCGACCGCGCGAGAGTACTGGCGCGACCGCTACGCGGCCCAGGACGCCAACCCGGGCGCGCGCTGCTGCTGAGCCCGCTCCGCAACGGGTCCGCCGAGGTAGAGCGGGCGTCCGGACACCCGCTCTACCTCGGCGACCGGGCGCTGGCGAGGTAGAGCGCGCGTCCGGACACGCGCTCTACCTCGGCGGGAGGGCAGGGGGTGCCAGGTCGTCTACGTCAGGTGGTCGTAGGCGCCGCTCGTCCAGGCCGCGTGGCGTTCCGCCGAGCGCAGCACGATCTCGCGCGCGTCGACAGGGATGACGCCCCGGAAGTTGTTGTAGAGCCTGTCGAACTCGAACCGCCCCACGTGGTGCGCAACCCGCTGGACCACGGGCCCCGACAGCGGGATCCGGTTCGGATAGCTGCGCATGAACGAGACAGAGGTCCGGTCCGGGTTGGCGAAGATCGTGTCGCCGCTCAGCAGCACACCCTTCCCTGACGCACCCGCCATCCAGTGCGCCACCGAGGAACCGGGGAAGTGCCCGCCCGGCTGGCTCAGCGTCACCCCGGGCAGGATCTCCCGGTCGCCCTTCCACAGCTCGACGGCGTCGTCGGACCGGGCGAGCCAGCCGGCATCGGGCTCGCTCACGAGGATCGGCACGCCGCCGAGCCGGCGGCTCCACTCGACCTGCACGCCGTACATGTGCGGATGGCTGGCCACGATGTACGCCAGCCCGCCCATACCCTGGACCGCGGCGACCGCCGCGTCGTCCACATAGCCCGGGACGTCGAACATGAGGTTCCCCCGCGCCGTCCGGACGATCTTCGCGGTGGGGCCGATACCGACGTCCGGCACGGTGGTGAGGCCGAACAGGTCGGGCTCGAGCTCCTCGACGGCGACGCTCTGCCCCTCGGCCGCGAGCTCCTCCAGCGTGGTCCACTGCTGCCCGTCGGCGGGCACCCACTGGCGTTCGTCCGCGCAGACGGCGCACACCTCGGGCCGGGACTCGTGCTCCACGCCGCACGTGCGGCAGATCCAGAACGTCATCGTCAGGTCTCCTTCGTCGGGCCGGTGCTGCATCACTGCGGTGGCACTGCTTCGTCACGATGCGCCCGCGCGGTGGTCGTGTCCAGCAAATCCCTGGCGAACGCGAAGGTTTCCGGTCGGTCGTACGGCGTGGCGTACCGGTGTGTCGAGAAGTGAATCGTTTCGGATCTTCGCGTGGCCTGGTGCCGCAGGGGTGAAATCCATACGCTCAGGACCACGTAGGTCTACAACGTTGTAGGCCGCGTTCTCAAGGAGGAGTGACCATGGCACCAACGTCACGGCGCCGCCCGCGGCTTCTCGCCGCGGGAGTCGCAGCACTGTCGGTAGTCGTCTCCCTGCTCGCCGCGCCGGGGGTCGCGGCCGCACCCACCGGAACGGCGGTCGGTACCGCGGCCGGCACAGCGGCCGGCGGCACGACGGCGGTCGCGGCACCGGCCGCCGCCTGCGGTGACGGCGCCGATGCGCTTGTCACCGGAAGCCAGTCGTCCGGGTTCACCGCTACCTATCGCGGGCGGACCGTCTACCAGGGGCAGTACTACATCGACGCCATCTGGGGAGCGCTGGGGGCGCTCAACCCGAACCGCACCAGCCAGGAGAAGGTGTCGGTGATGGCCAGCGCCTGGATCGGCAACAACACGATCAACCTGCCGAGCCATACGTCGTTCGAGGTCTGCGGCACGCTCGACACCGGCTACGTCGCCGGACGGGGCGCGATCCAGGCGGTGGGGGTCGAGGACGTGTCCATCCCCTACCTGAAGATCACGGGGGCGCCCTACTTCGCCCTGCGCTTCGCCGACGTGCACGGTCTGCACCTCGGCCAGATAGACATGCGGACGACCCGGGGCATCGGCATCCGCTTCGAGCGTGACCTGCCCGGCAGCACGAACGTGCGCATGGACTCGGTCTACGCCTCCGGTGTACCGGGTCACGCGATCGAGACCTGGCACATCAACGGCCTCACGATCGGCACCGTCACCGCGCGCAACGTCGGCGAGTCGGCGCTGCTGATCCAGGGCACGAGCAACGCCACCATCGGGACGGTCGACGGCGACAACGTGGCCACGGGGACCGGTTATGCCACCTTCCGCATGGCCAACGCCAACGGGCCGAACATCACGGTGAACCGCGTGAAGTCGCGCGGCGGCGGCCGGGGCGTGTTCTGCGTGTCGAACTCGCGGGGTGCGCGGATCAACTCGGTAGACCTCGCGAACAACGGCAACAACTCGATCCTCATCGAGAACTGCTCGGACATCACCATCGCCGGCGGCACCGTCAACGGAGGCGGGGAGGTGCGGCTCGCCGCGCGTACGGAGTTCCCCAACAACCGGAACATCCACATCACGCTCCGCGTCGACAACACCTCGGTGCGGGAGTCGCCGTGCGGCGAGAACACGACGTGGACCCTCACGGGCAACGGCTCCCGCAACATCTGCTGACCCCGCCCGGGCGGTGGGACGAGAACGGGGTTGTGCTCCGGTGAGGGCCCGGACGGAGCACAACCCCGTTCTCGCCCTGTCGTCTTCCTGTCATCTCCGCCTTCAGGTGGAAGCGGTCAGGGCTCGCGGTTCCTAGGCTGGGGGCATGTCCGATGCTCCATCCCCGCCCGACGTCCAGCCGCCCGGCGCCCGGCAGCCCGACCTGTCGCGCGCCGCGACGTCCCGCTCCGCCGAGGGCGTCAGCGGGCGCGTGCTCGACTGGTTCGGCGTCGACGCCGACTGGGAGCGGGTTCCCGCCGGCCGTGACGCCTACCGCAGGGACCTGCGGCTGGGTGCCGGGTTCGCGGTGCTCGCGGCGGTCTCGATCGAGCTGGGCCGCAGCATGGGCATCTTCGAGGACGTGACGGAGCCGTTGTGGCTCGTCTACCTCCTCGGGGTGGTCAGCACCGTGCCGCTGGCGTGGCGCCGCCGCTACCCGCTGGTGTCGCTCGTGCTCGTGTACGGGTCCTTCCTCGGGATCGGCCTCACGATCCCGGCGATCACCGTGCTCATGCCGATGCAGGTCATGTACTTCGTCGCCCTGTTCACGGCGGTCGCCTGGGCGCGGGACCGGCGGGCGATGCTCGTGGTCGTCAGCGCCTGCGTCCTGGTGATGTTCACGTGGCTGATCTGGATGTTCGCGGTGCAGCAGGGCATCGAGACCCTTCTCGAGGAGTTCCCGACCCGCGCGGACTGGCCCGGCCTGATCGACCCGTACCTCGCGAACAGCGCCTACCAGTTCATCGTCAACATCGCGTTCTTCGGCGGAGCGGTGGTGGCGGGGCAGATGCAGTGGAACGCGGCGCTGCGCAGGCGGCAGCTCACCGACCAGTCGGTCACCATCGAGAAGCAGGCGGCGGCCCTGACCGACCAGGCGATAGTCGCCGAGCGGGTGCGGATCGCGCGCGAGCTGCACGACGTCGTCGCGCACCACGTGTCGGTGATCGGCATCCAGGCGGCCGCCGCCCGGCGGGTCCTGGACCGCGACCCGGCCCGCGCGGCGGAAGCACTCCTCACCATCGAGCGTGAGTCCCGCGAGGGGGTCGCGCAGATGCGGAACCTGGTCGGCACGCTCCGTTCGGTGCCGGACGCCGGTGGCAAGGGCTCCCCGTCCGGGCCGGACGGCGCGGGTTCCCGGGCGCCCGAACCGGGCCTGGCCGACCTCCCGGCCCTCACCGCCGCCGACCACGACGGCCTGGACACCACGTTCCGGCAGGTCGAGGAGCCCGTAGGAGCCGCAGCCGACGTGCCGGACCCGATGGGACTGAGCCTCTACCGAACCGCCCAGGAGGCGATGGCGAACGTGCGGAAGCATTCGACCGCCCGCTCCGCGACGGTCACGCTGCGCGTGGTCCGCCGCCCGGAGACGCAGGCGGGGCAGCGGTTCGAGCACGGCTTCGCCGAGGTGGAGGTGCTGGACGACGGTCGTCCGCGCCACGGGACGTCCGGCTCCGGTCTGGGGCTGCTGGGCATCCGGGAGCGGGTCGCCACGCACCAGGGGATGGTCGAGATCGGGCCACGGGCGACGGGCGGGTACCGCGTGCGGGTGCGGCTGCCGCTGCCCGCGCCGGGCCCGGGCGCCGTTCCGGTAGTTCCCACGGCCGCCGCGCGACAGACGGGGGCTCCGGCCGAGGTCTCGTCGGCGGCCCGGACGGAGGTCGTCGGATGACGCGCGTGCTGCTGGTGGACGACCAGGCGCTGGTGCGTTCCGGCTTCTCGCTCATCCTCTCGGTGGAGGACGACTTCGAGGTGGTCGGTGAGGCGGGCGACGGCGCTGCGGCGATCGAGCTGACCCGCGCCCTGCGGCCCGACATCGTGCTGATGGACGTCCAGATGCCTGTCATGGACGGTATCGAGGCCACACGTCGCATCGTGGCGGAGGATCTCGCGAAGGTGCTGGTCCTGACGACGTTCGACCAGGACGAGTACGTCTTCGACGGGCTGGCGGCGGGAGCCTCAGGGTTCCTGCTCAAGAACTCCGACGCGGAGCATCTGGTCGAGGCCGTGCGGACGGTGGCGGCCGGCCACGCGCTGCTCGCGCCGCAGATCACGCGACGGGTGATCGAGCAGATGGTCGCGGGGGAGCGGCAGCCGCCGTCCGAGCGGAGGTCGGGCGACCGGACGCCCTCGGCCGAGGTCAGCACGCTGGTCGAGCCCGCAGGTACCCACACCGCGAGGCAGCAGACGGCTGCCCCGGCCGGCCTCGCTCTTCTCACACCGCGCGAGCGCGAGGTGCTGGAGCTGGTGGGCACCGGGCTGTCGAACGCGGAGATCGCGTCGACCCTCTATCTCGGTGAGGCGACGGTGAAGACCCACGTCTCGAACGTGCTCGCCAAGCTGCACGTGCGCGACCGGGTGCAGGCGGTCGTCCTGGCCCACCGCGTCGGCCTGGTCTGAGCGGGACGGGCTGCGACCGTCCGGCCATATGTCATCGATCGTCGACATCTGCGCGAACGAAACAGATCGCCGACATAGTGCTGGCGAATCGGATATATATCCCTTTCCCGGCGGTATGCGGAAAGGGACAGAGAAGCGAGGCCCTGGGGAAAGGGCCTCGCCTCTTTGCGCCGGGAGATACCGGCGCGCCTTCTGCTCAACCGGACTATTCGGTCGGCCCCGTGGAAGGCTCGGGTGAAGGCTCTGTCGACGGGTCAGGAGAAGGATCCGTCGAGGGCTCCGGCGACGGCTCGACGGTCGGCTCCGGGGTCGGCTCCGCCGGCGGCTCGGTCGGCTCCTGCGTCGGCGGGTTCGTGGGCTCCTCCGACGGCGGGTCGGTCGGCTCCGGGGTGGGAGTCGGGGTGGGCGTCGGAGTGGGCGTCGGCGTGGGCTCCGGGGTGGGAGTCGGTGTCGGCGTGGGGGTCGGCGTAGGGGTCGGCGTCGGTGTCGGCGACTGCGTCGGCGGCTTCGTCGTGGGCGGGCCCGAGGGGTTGTCCGGGGGCGTCGGCCGGGAACCGTTGCCGAGATCGATCCCCGGCAGCGGTGCCATCGTGAAGCCGCCGTTCGGCTGGTCGGGCGGCGAAACGGCCATGTGCCGGGGGACGTACGTCGACGCGGGCGGCGGCGTGTACGTGAACCGGCTCTGCCCGGGGCGCGAGTGCACGTCGACCGTGCCGTTCTCCCCCTGGTTGGACGTGGCCTCGCGCTTCACCATCATCGGCGGCAGGCCCTGCAGCACATCGGGCACGGCAGGCGCGGCCGTCGTGTCCCGGTCCTTGTCCGGTCCCGACGGCTGCACGGCTACGGCACCCATGATTCCCGCCGTCAGCACGAAGGCTGCGGTTGTCCCTGTGACGATCAATCGCTTGCGCACGCTCAGCTCCCCCTGCGGGTTCAGATACTGCGTTGTGCCCTGTGTCGTGACGGCCCGTTCCCTCTGTACCGGACCGCTGGACACCCTCCGGAGCGGAATGCTCATTCCTCCGTGGACGGGCTGACGAACCATTCAGCGCCACTCTCGTTCTTATGACGCTCCGGATGGGACAATACGTGGCAGAACGCCATCGGCAACCGGTACGTGTAATACCAGGTCAATGGGTATGTGGATGCAGGTGCACGGACTGTGGTCGGCAGAATGTCATGAGATCGGCAACTCGAAATGCCGATCTTCTGCCGCTTTGCCGACCACATCGGCGGACGGCACCCGCCGGGAGGCGGAGAGGGTTCCGCCTTGCGGTGGATCCACCTCCCTCGTCGCGGCCATAGCGTGACTGCCATGAGCGATCTGGAGGTGCGGGACCTGACCCGCGTGTTCGTGTCGGGCGGCGCGCCCCGGCGAGCGGTGGACGGCGTCAGCTTCACGGCGAGGTCGGGCCTGCTCACGGGATTCGTGGGGGCCAACGGCGCGGGCAAGACGACGACCATGCGGATGATCATGGGAGTGCTCGCCATCACGAGCGGTGAGGTGCGGTTCGGCGACGAGCCGGTCACCCGGCACGACCGCCGCGAGTTCGGGTACATGCCGGAGGAACGCGGCCTCTACCCGAAGCAGCCCGTGCTGGACCAGCTCGTCTACCTGGCGCGCCTGCGGGGCATCGCGGCGCCGGTCGCGCGCCGCGAGGTGGTGGAGCACCTCGACCGGCTGGGGCTGGCGGACCGCGCGAAGGACCACGTGGAGAAGCTGTCGCTCGGCAACCAGCAGCGCGTGCAGATCGTCGCGGCGGTCATGGGGCAGCCCAAGGCGCTCGTCCTGGACGAGCCGTTCAGCGGCCTCGACCCGGGGGCCGTCGAGGCCATGGTCGACCTGCTGCGCGAGCACACACGGCGCGGGGTGCCCGTGCTGTTCAGCTCGCACCAGCTCGACCTCGTGGAGCGCCTCTGCGAGCGGCTCGTCATCCTGGGCGGGGGCAGGCTCCTGGCGGACGGCACCCCCGACGGCCTGCGCGCCCAGGGCGTGACCAGGCACCGGCTGGTCCTGTCGGGTGACGCCGGCTTCGTCCGCGGCGTGCCGGGTGTCCTCGCGGTGGACGTGGACGGCACGTCCGCGCTGGTCGAGGTGGACGACGACGCCGCGGCCACCCGCCTCCTGTCCGCGGCCCTGGAGCGAGGCGCCGTCCAGGAGTTCTCCCCGGTACGGCCGACCCTGGCCCAGATCTACCGTGAGGTGACCGCGTGAGCCGGAGGCGCAGCACAGGGTGGGGGCCGAGGAACGAGGAACGCGCCCGGAGCGGAGCCGCAGGCTCACGGGGCAGAGGAGATGGCATGAAGAACGCATGGATGCTGGTGGCGACCCGCGAGATCGTGGTGCGGGCGCTCAACAAGGGGTTCCTGATCGGCCTCGTGGTCAACGTCGCCATGATCGGCGGGCTGATCGGCTTCACGTCCTACATGGACGGCCGCACCGAGTCGTTCGACGTCGCGGTGGTCGCGGGGGACGAGACCGCGGCGACCGCGCTGGAGTCCGCCGCCGGGACCGCGGCCTCGGACGACCAGGACATCGAGCTGACCGTGGTCCGCGTGGACTCCGCCGCGGCGGCAGAGGCGGCGCTCGAGGACGAGAGCGCCGACGCCTGGCTCAGCTCCGGCGACGGCGCCGCGGACGGCTGGACCCTGTCCGGGTGGCGGGAGCCCGACAACGACCTGACCGCGCTGGTCGAGTCCACGGTGCGCGACCAGGTGATGGCCGACCGGGCGGACGCCGCCGGGACCACCGTCGACGCGCTCACGGCCGGCAGCGACGTCGAGACCGAACGTCTCGACGGCAACCCGGTGGACCCGCAGATCGTGTTCGTGGCCGGATTCGTGCTGGCATTCCTGTTCTTCATGGGGGCCGTCGGGTCGGGCTCGATGATCGCGGGCAGCGTGATCGAGGAGAAGCAGTCGCGGCTGGTCGAGATCATCGCCACCGCCGTGCCGCTGCGCCAGCTGCTCGCGGGCAAGATCATCGGCAGCTCGGTGATCGCGCTGGCGCAGAACCTCCTGCTCGCCGGCGTGGGGCTCATCGGAGCCTCGTTCACCGATCTCTCGGCGATCCTGCCCGCGATGTCGGCCACGATGATCTGGTTCGTCGTCTTCTTCACCGTCGGGTTCGTCGCGGTGGCGGCCCTGTACGCGGTGGGGGGCGCGCTCGCGTCGCGCACCGAGGACCTCCAGTACACGACCAGCCCGCTGATGATGCTGATCCTCGGCGTGTACGTGGTGACCTTCTCGGCCGACGGCATGCTGGAGCGCGTGCTGTCGTACATCCCACCGGCGTCCATCGTGTCGATGCCGGTGCGGGTGCTCAACGGCGACGCGCTCTGGTGGGAGCCGCTCGTGTCGCTCCTCATCCTCCTGCTGGCCACGCTCGGTGCGGTGCTCCTCAGCGAGCGGGCCTACCGCGGGGCGCTCATGCAGACGGGCGGCCGGGTCAGCTGGAAGGCGGCCATCACGGCGGACCGGGGCACTACCCTCGGGGCGTGACCGAACGCACTCAGCAGGACGACACCGGGAACGGGACGCCCGATCCGTCGAAGGTGCAGACCTTCGAGCTCATCGACGAGGTCCCCCGTGCCTCCGACGGCCCGGACGGCGAGGTCCCGGACGGCGACGGACCCGCCGCGCCGGAGCCGGACGCCGAAGCCGGTGAGCAGGCTCCTCGCGAGCCCGGTCGGGCAGCGCTCGCGCTCGCGAACGCCCGGGCCGCCGTCGGGCGGAACGTCCGGCGTGGTGGGTCGGCCGTTCGACGGCGGCTGCCCACCACCCGGCGCGGCAAGGTGCTGCTGGTGGGAGGCGCGGTGTCCGTCGTCGTGCTGGCTGTCGCTGCTGGGGTGCTGGTGGACGCGCGACTGCGCGAGCAGGCGCTCCTCGCGACCCCGGCGGGGGTGCGGAACCTGGAGGTGAGGCCCACCGAGCAGTGGTCGATAGACCTCGAGAACCCGATCGGCTCGACGCTTGTCGAGATGCCGGGGGTGCTCGCGATCGCCGGTGACGCGAAGGTCCAGGGTGTGGACCCGGCGTCGGGCGAGGTGCTGTGGACCGTCGACCTCGAGGAGGACCTGAGCTGTGGTCCGTCGGCGCTCCTCGGCATGGGCGAGCCGTCGACGCAGGAGCCGGCGGACCCGCTCGTCTGCGTGACGTCCTCGGGTGAGGGCGACGAACGCGAGCAGAGGGTCACGGTCATCGAGGCGGACGGCGCCACGCGGAGCCGGGAGCTCGACCCGGGGGCCGACGTCGCCCCTGTCGCCGGTGGCGGCCTGCTCCACTTCGAGATCGCGGGCGGCACGACGGAGCAGCGTCCGGTGGTGGTCGACAAGCTGGGCGTTCCCCACCTCCCGAAGGCCTTCGTCGGACCGGATCTGACGGTCGGCGTCGAGGACGCCGCGACGGGTACGGAGCGGTGGAGCGACACCCTGACGTTCGGGGCTCCGCGGCCCGACAGCTGCATCACCTATGACGAGGCCGGCGCCCCGGTTCTCGACGTCGCCGGCGCGCTGAGCTGGGACCTGCACGGCGACGTGCTGGAGGTCCAGGGCTGCGGTGTCTCGGGGGCCTTCCGGCTCGACGGCACCCGGCTCGACGACCCCAAGGACTCGGAGGACCCGCCCGCCGACGGCGTGGACACCGCGTCGTTCCTGTCCCTGCCGGACGGCGCCTGGGTCGGTCCCGATACGGCGGCCACCGACGCCGCGCCGGCCAATGACGTCGTGCACCTGCCGGACGGGGCCGCCGTCGAGCTCGACGGTCACGTGCTCGTGCCATGGGCCACGGACGGGCGTGATCCGGGGCTCGTGCTGGAGCGGGTAGGCGTGCGCACGCAGGCCAGGTCCACGTCCGACGACGACGCAGGGGCGCTGCTCTGGTCCGCACCGCAGCTCAGGGCCACCACGCTGCTGGCAGAGGTGTCCGGTACCGCCGTCGTCCTGGACGAGCAGGGCGTGGTTCGTGCCATCGACCTCGGCACGGGTGCTGACCGCTGGACCCTCTCCCCCGAGACGCTCTCGTTCGGCGACATGGCCTGGGCGGCGGAGTCGTCGATCTTCGGGGCCTACACGGACGGCGACACCCTGCTGCTCCCGGTGAGCGCGGACCCGAGCGGCGAGGTGTCGGGGCTGCGGCTGCTCGCCGTGGACCTCCGGGACGGATCGGTGCGCTGGGAGCACGAGCAGGAGACCCCGTACACGCAGCTCATCAGTGTCGACGGTCATCTGGCTCAGGTCACGCAGCACGGTGTGGTGGGTCTCGGCTGATCACGTACGGGATAGCTGACCACGCAGGTCACGCCGGTAGGCTCCCGCCATGCCACGGCCCGCCAAGCAGGAGTCCGTAGTCTTCGACCTGGTCGAGGAGCACGGGCCGGACGGCGACGCGTACGACGACGCGAACGGTGCCGCGGATGAGGTCGGCGGGGGACCGGACGCCTCCGCCGAGCCCCGGCCCCGGCCTCTGGTGACGCTGTCGCGGCTGTCCCGGCGGACCTGGGCGCTCACCGCCGTGGTGGCCGCCGTCGTGGCGGTGACGGTCGTCGTGGTCGACCTGGTGCGGGACCACCGGCGCGCGGAGCTGATGCGCACCTCGCCGGTGGGCGTGGAGTCTCTCGCGGACCCGCCGGCGGAGACCTGGGCGGTGCGGTTCGACACGCCCGTCGAACCGGGCGATGGCATCTCCATGGACCAGCAGGTGGTGATCATGGACGGGCTGCTCGTGGTGCCTCCGACCAACGCGCAGAGCTACTGGGTGGACCCCGTGCCGGGGCCCGGCGGGCCTGTCCCGCCGGGCTTCGACGAGGTGGTGGCCATCGATCCGGCGTCGGGCGGGGTGGCCTGGCGGGTCCCGCTGGGCGAGCGCCCCACCTGCGGACCAACCGGCTACGACGCGTCGACGTCGACCGAGGTGCTGGTCTGCGTGCAGGGCGCGGACGACGCGCGCGAGGTACTTACCATCGCCCCGGACGGGAGCACGCGGACGCGGCCCGCGGAGCTCGCCGAGGGCGAGCACGTGTTCCCTGGCCCGGACGGGACGGCGGTGCGGACGGTCCGGACCGGCGATCCGGGAGGCGAGGTGGAGTGCGACGTGTCGGGCACCTGCTCGTCCGGGTACCTGACCCCCGGCCGGGATGTGCGCGTGACCGCGGAGGACGCCGGGACCGGTGCGGAACGCTGGACGAGCACCGTCGCGTTCGATCCGATGAACTCGATGAACTGCCAGGGGACGCCCGACTCGGGCGGCTGGCCGACCGCGGACTCGGCGATGGACCCGGACGTGGTGACCGTCAGTGCCGGGGCCGAGACGGTGGTCGTCGACGGGTGCGGCGTGTCGGCGACGTTGTCCGCGTCGGGTATCCGGCTCGATCTGGTGGGCGGCACGGGCCTCACCACGCCGGCGTGGGTCACCGAGCTCGGTCCCGGCCGCTTCGCGGTGGAGGCAGAGTGGCTGGGCACGACGGTCGTCGACGAGACCGGCAAGACCCTGCACACCCTGGACGGCTCCATCCGGACCGAGGCGACGTCGCCCGACGCGCCCGCCGACCTGTGGTTCGTCAAGACGACCACCGAGGCGTCGGGGTTCGAGGCGGTGCGTGAGGACGGGTCCGTGGTCTGGTCGGAGCGCTACGGCCAGAGCGTGCTGCTCGCCGGGCGGGACGTGGTGGTGGTGAACCGTGGGAACCGGGTGGTGGGCCTGGAGCGGACCACCGGAGCGGAGCTCTGGAGCTGGAGCAGCGACGACCTGACCGAGATGCTCCGGTTCCGCACCCTGACCGACGGCGAGACGGTGGCCCTCGAGTACCTGTCGCGGGACGGCTCCTCCGACGGGCTGCTCGTCACCCTCGACCTGGACACCGGCAGGCAGCTCTGGCACATGCCGATGACCGGCCCGGCGATCGCCGTCGACGGGCGCCTCGTGGAGTTCACCCCTGAGGGCGTGCGCGGCCTCGGGTGACCTCTGCCGGAACGGCTGATCGGCGCGCCGCCCGGCGCTACGCTCTGCCGCATGGCGCGCGACCCGGACGAGGGTGATGCGTTCGTCTTCGACCTGGTCGACGACGACGCGCCCGCTGGTGACGTGCCGACAGGTTCCACGGGGTCGGGCACGACACCCGATGCCGGGTTCGCGGCCGACCCGTCGGCGTCGGGCAGCCCAGGACGCAAGCGGCGCGCCGCCGCGCAGACCGCGGCCGTCCTGGCGATAGTGCTCGGGACCGGGCTCGCCGTCGAAGGCATCCGCGACCACGAGCGGATCGAGCGGATGCGCGACGTCCCTGGGGGCGTCGCCGACGTGTCGACACCGCTGGAGGAGAAGTGGGTGTGGGCGGGCGCGGTGGGTTCCGGCGAGAGCGCCACCGCCGACGTCGTGGTGCTCGGCGAAGTGCTGGCCTTCAGGTCCGACGACGGGCTGGTCGCACTGGACCCGGCCACGGGTCAGGAAGCCTGGACCGTGCGGCTCCGCGGGAACGCGGACTGCGGTCCGATGGTCTCGCCCGCCTGGACCGATCCGGCGTCGGACGCGCTGGTGTGCCTGCAGGGGACGGGGAACGGCGCGGAACGTGAGGTGGTCGCGGTGGGGCCGGACGGCGCGACGTCGGCCCCGCGTGTCCTCGACGCCGCAGACACGCGCCGGTACGGACTGCCCCACGTCGGGCCGGACGGCACGGTGCTGCGTGCGAAGCGGTCGGGACCGCTCTCTGCGATAGACCTCGGCGACGCCGCGTGCACGGCCGCCGGTGAATGCTCCGGGACCGTCCGGGCGGGCCGGGACCTGCTGCTCCGCGCCGAGGACGCGGCGACCGGCGCCGCGCGCTGGACGGTGACCGTCCCGTTCCGGGCGGCGGACGCCGTGCAGTGCGCGCGCACGTTCGGTGGGTCCTGGGGCGGCTCGGACACCCGGCTGGTGCTCAGCGGGCAGCTCACTCCGGACACGTTCGGCGCCCAGGTCACCGCGGGCCTCGTCGACCTGAACGGGTGCGGCATCGAGGCCTCCGTCACGTCGGGCGGGGTGGTGCTCGGCACGGAGATCGAGTCGGGCAGGGGTGGCGTCGTCAGGCTGGGTGCCACCAGGTATGCGGGGGTGAGCTTCGAGGGCGTGGCCCGCGCCAGCCTGTACGCGGCCGACGGCGACGTCGTCGGCGAGGTCACCGGCTACCCGCTCAGCCCTGCGGCCACCGACGAGGTAGGGCCGGCGACGCTGCTCGCGGTCGACGAGCCCGCGCGCCGGCTGCGCGCCTACGAACCGGACGGCACACCCCGCTGGGACATCGTCCTGCAGTCGGGTGGCCAGGAGTTCCTCGCCCAGGTGGGTGACACGGCGGTCATCACGTCCGGGGCAGGGACGGTGCGCGGGCTGGATCTCGCCACGGGGGCGGAGAAGTGGTTCTGGGACGGCTCGGCCCCGGTGTCGGCGGACGACGGCGGGTACTTCGGGAGCGTCCACGTGGTCCAGGCCTTCACCGACGGCGAGTCCGTGCTCCTGCTGACCGAGCGCGAGGCGGGCGGCGGGACGCAGGGCCTGGTGGCGCTCGACGCGGCCTCCGGTGCGGTGCTCTGGGACCGGGCGGGTGGTGGGCCGATCAGCACGTTCGACCTGGCGGACGGCGGCACCGTCGAGCAGGGCGTGGTCGGTGACCTGATAGCGGTGGACGGCAACCTGCTCGAGGTCACTCCACGCGGCGTGCGTGGCCTCGGGTGAGACTTGGGTGGGAGCGACCCGACCGGCATACGCTCGACCGCATGGCACGTGATCGGGAGCCGGGTGGTGCGTTCGTCTTCGACCTGGTCGACGACGGCGCGGCCGACCCAGCGGGCCCTCTCGCACCGCAGGCCGGGACCGCCGGGGACGGCCTGGACGGGGACGAGCCGGAAGCGGAGGGCGTCGCGCCCGGTGAGCCCTGGGCAGGGTCGGACCGGAGTCTCCGCGGCGTCGCGCCGGTCGCCGCGGTCCTTGCGATAGTGCTCGGCACGGGTCTCGGGATGGACGGCGTACGGGACGCCGCACGGGCGGAGCGGATGCGTGAGGTCCACGGGGGTGTGGTCGACGTGTCCGCACCGCTCACCGAGACGTGGGCCTGGGAGGGCGACGTCGGCTCCCCCAGGGCGGTCGAGGAGGGGCTGGGGGTGGAGGTCGCGGTCCTCGGTGACGTGCTCGTGTTCGAGTCCGGCGACGAGCTGGTCGCGCTCTCCGCCGCGACGGGTGCCGAGGCCTGGGTCGTCCCGCTCGGCGCCGACCCCGACTGCGGGCCGACCGGCTCGGCGGGCTGGGGACAGATCATGACGTCGGCCCTGGTGTGCCTGGCCGGCCCGGATGCGGACCGGGCGGTGACAGTCGTCGGGCCGGACGGTGTGGTCTCGGCGCCCCGCGTCCTCTCCGCTGCGGACACCCGCCGGTTCGGGGAGCCCCGGCCCGGTCCGGGCGGCACGGTGGTGCGTGCCGAGCGGACCGGCCGTGCACCGACGTCCGGCCTCGGCGACGGCGAGTGCACCGAGCTGGGGGAGTGCAGAGGGACGGTGCGGGCAGGTCAGGACCTCACGATCCGGGCCGAGGACGCCGTCACGGGTGAGGAACGCTGGCGCGTGACCGTCCCGTTCCGGCCAACGCCCGCCGACCAGTGCGCCAACTGGTACGGCACCTCGTGGGACGGGTCGAGCACCGCGGTGAACCTGAGCAACATGATCGATCCCGGCAGCTTCGGCGCCCAGATCACCGGCAGGCTGGTGCAGCTGTACGGGTGCGGTGTCGAGGCCGTCATCACCTCGGACGGCGTGCTGATCGGTACGGAGATCGAGCCCGGCACCGGCAGCGTGGAGAGCCTCCGGAACGGCAGGTACAGCGGCTACACCTGGAGCGAGCACGTGCGGACCGTCCTCTACGACTCCGCGGGTGACACCGTCGGCCAGATCGACGGGTACGCCGCAGAGCCGGGTGCCGTGGACGGGTCCGGGCCGGACACGCTCCTCGGTGTCGGGGAGCCGGGAGCCCGGGTCACGGCCTACGAGCCGGACGGTACCCGCCGCTGGGACGCCGGGGTGGCCACCGATGCCCAGAGCTTCCTCGCGCAGGTCGCCGGGACAGCGGTGATCCTGACCGCCGGCGGGACGGTGCGTGGGCTGGACCTCGCGTCCGGCGAGGAACGGTGGGCGTGGAAGGACACGGACCCCGACGAGTACGGAGCGGAGCTCTACGTGGCCCGTAGCTTCACCGACGGGCAGCACGTGCTGCTGGTCGTCGAGAACGGCTACGGCAGCGCGGGGCTGGTGTCCCTCGACGTGCTCTCGGGTGAGGTGGCCTGGGAGCAGCACGGCGAGGAAGCCGCCCTCGACGGGGCCAGCCAGATCGGCGGCGGCGGGCTGCTGGCGATCGACGGCAACCTCCTGGAGGTCACGCCGGACGGTGTCCGCGGGCTGGGCTGAGCAGTGGGTAACGGCACTTCTGGTGAATCGGCGGGCCGCTCCGCATACGCTCGGCCGCATGGGACGCGATCCGGCAGGCGGTGACGCGTTCGTCTTCGACCTCATCGACGACGGTGCGGGCGACGATGACGCGCTCGACGCTCCCCCGCGTCCCGACCTGTCGCTTCCCGACGGCGCAGCGGACGGCGGTCCTGACGACGCCTCGGAGATGGGCGACGGCGGGCGTGCCGACCCGGTGGTGCCGACGGGCGCGACCCGGTGGCTGCGCCTGCTGGCACCGGTCGCCGCGGTGCTCGCGGTAGTCCTGGGGACGGGTTTCGCCCTTGACGGAGTACGCACCGTCCAGCAGCTGGACCGGATCCGCAGCGTGCGCGGCGGTGTGGCGGACCTGTCGTCCCCGCTCGCCGAGCGGTGGGCGTGGGAAGGAGCCGTCGGCACCGGCGGGTTCGAGGCGTACTGGGGCAGCGTCCAGGTGGCCGCGCTCGGCGACCTGCTGGTGTTCGTGTCGGACGACGAGCTGCTCGCGCTGGAGCCGGCGACGGGCGCCGAGGCCTGGTCGGTCCCGCTCGGCGACCTCCCGGACTGCGGGCCTACCGGGTACCCGGGCGGGGCGGACCTCACCACCGTGTCAGTGGTGTGCCTCCAGGGTGCGCCAGAGGAACGCGAGGTCATGGTGGTCGGGCCGGACGGGGCGGCGTCCGAGCCGCGTCTCCTCGATCCCGCGGACACGCGCCGGTACGGATCCGCGAGGCCTGGGCCGGACGGCACGGTGCTGCGGGCGCGACGGGTCGGTGACACCTCGGCGGTAGACCTGGCCGACGCCGTGTGCTCGCCGACCGGCGAATGCACCGGGACCGTCACGTCCGGCCGGGACATCACGCTGCGCGCCGAGGACGCCGTCACCGGTGCGGAGCGCTGGAGCGTCACCGCGCCGTTCGTGGCGACCCCCGCCGCGAACTGCAACCCGTGGCAGGGCGGCGGCCCATGGGGCGAGGTCTCCGACCCCGTGAGCGACGACCCGCTGCAGCCCGAAGCGTTCGGTGCGCACATCAGCGGCGACCTCGTCGCCCTCAACGGCTGCGGCGCCAACGCCTCCGTCACGTCGGACGGAGAGCTGCTCCGCGGAGCGGTGCCATCCGGAGCCAGCGGCATCGTCGGCCTCAGCACGGGTGGTTACCTCGCCTCGGGCTTCGACTCGACGACGGACACCGTCGTCTACTCGGCTGACGGTGAGGTTCTCGGGACGGTCGCGGGCTATGCGGTCGAGGCGGCAGTGGTCGACGGAGCGGGTCTGGTGCTCAGCTGGGACAAGGACGCGCCGGGCGTGCACGCCTACGAGCCGGACGGGACGCCCCGCTGGGACGCCCGGGAGACGGATACCTTCCAGTTCGCCGCCGAGGTGGGTGAGACGGCGGTCGTCGTGGCCTCGCGCGGGGAGGTACGCGGGCTGGACGTCGCGACCGGGGACCGGCGGTGGGCCCTGGACATCGCGAAGGGCGCCGACGGCGAATCCGACGTCCGGTTCCTGTTCCGGGCCTTCACCGACGGCCGTCATGTGCTCCTGCTCCTGCACGACGAGACAGGCAGGTTCGACCTCGTGTCGCTCGACACGGTTTCGGGCGAGCTCGCCTGGGACGTGCCCATCGCGGACGTTCTCGGCCCGGTCCAGGACCCGTCCCTGGTCGCGGTCGGTGGCCGGCTGCTCGCGGTGACGCAGGGGGGCGTGCGCGGACTGGGCTGACGGCGTCTGCCGACGCCGTGTCGGTGAGCCGTCCTATGGTGGGGCCATGGTGAAGATCGGCGCGCACGTGGACCTGACCGACGCGATCGGTGCGGCGAAGACGCTTGGCGCGGACACGGTGCAGGTGTTCCTCAGCGACCCGCAGGCGTGGAAGGTCCCGGACCTCCCGTACGAGGGCGGTGCGGAGGCGCTCCGGGCCGACGCCGCCGCGGCGGGTGTGGACCTGTACGTGCACGCGCCGTACGTGATCAACGTGGCGTCAACGAACAACCGGATCCGGATCCCGAGCCGCAAGCTGCTGCAGCAGATCATGGACGGCGCCTCTGCGATCGGCGCGAAGGGCGTCGTCGTGCACGGCGGGCACGTCACAGCGAACGACGAGCCGGCCAAGGGTTTCGACAACTGGCGCAAGGCGATCGACGCCCTGGAGACCGACGTCCCGGTGCTCATCGAGAACACGGCGGGCGGCGACTACTCCATGGCGCGCCGGCTGGAGCGGATCGAGGAGCTGTGGGCGGCCGTGACCACGGCGAACGGTGGGGACAACGTCGGGTTCACCCTCGACACCTGTCACGCCTGGGCCGGTGGGTTCGACCTCGCGACGGCCGTCGAGCAGATCCGCGCGATCACCGGCCGCATCGACCTGGTGCACGCCAACGACTCGCGCGACGTCGCAGGGTCCGGCGCGGACCGGCACATCAACTTCGGCAAGGGGCTGATCCCCGAGGAGCTCCTGGTCGGGGTGGTCGCGGCGGCGGGCGCCCCGGTGATCTGCGAGACCAAGGGCGACATGGCACCGGACATCGCCTGGCTGCGCGAGCGCCTGGGCTGACGCGCCACCGCTGGTCGACCCGCCCAGGGCTGGTCGAACCTGTCGGGACCACCTGGCAGGATCGGACCCATGGCAACGACGCAGCGGGTAGTGGTCACCGGCGCGAGCGGCAAGCTCGGCCAGTTCGTCGTCGAGCACCTGGCGGACTCGGGCTATCACGTGGTCGCGACCGACCGCGTGGCGCCCCCGCCGGGCAGCCCCGGCGACTTCACCGTCGCCGACCTGACGGACCTCGGCCAGGTGATCGAGCTCCTGTCCGGCGTGGACGAGGGGCGGGCCGCTGACGCCGTCGTGCACCTGTCCGCGATTCCCGCCCCTGGCATGGCGACCAACGCCGCGACGTTCCGCAACAACGTGCCCAGCACGTACAACGTGCTGCGCGCCGCTCAGGTCGTCGGCATCCGGAACGTGGTGACGGCGTCGTCGGAGACCGTGCTCGGCCTCCCGTTCGACGTGCCGCCGCCGTACCTCCCGGTGGACGAGGAGTACGACGTCCTGCCGCAGTCCACGTACTCGCTCGGCAAGTCGCTCGAGGAGGAGATGGCCAAGCACTTCACGCGGTGGGACCCGGAGCTGAAGGTCGTCGCGCTCAGGTTCTCCAACGTGATGCGTCCCGAGGACTACGCCGGCTTCCCGTCCTGGCAGGACGATGCGCAGGCCCGGCGCTGGAACCTGTGGGGCTACATCGACGGGCGCGACGGGGCGCAGGCGGTGCGCCGAGCACTCGAGGCGGAGCTCACGGGGTTCGAGGCGTTCGTCATCGCCAACGAGGACACCGTGATGCGGCGCAGCTCGGCCGAGCTGGCGGCGGAGGTCTTCCCCGACGTCCCGCTCCGCCGCCCGCTCGAGGGCCGCGAGACCCTGCTGAGCATCGACAAGGCCCGCCGCCTCCTGAACTACGCCCCGACCCATACCTGGCTGGACCACGCCTAGCCCGCTGAGCGCTGGGTATCTGTCGTTCTCAGCCCTCTTTCCACGGAGATACCCAGCACTCAGCGGCTGGGGAGGGTGATCTGGTCGCGGGTGCGGATCTCGGACCACGCCCGGGCGCGTGGGAGGCGGTGGATGGTGATGTCCGTCGGCCGGGTGCCCGACGGCGTCCGCGGCGGCTCCGCGAGCACGTCCGCCTCCGGGAGCGGGCCGAGACCCAGCCGGGTGAGCGCCGCGACGTCGGCCACCGGCACCTGGTACGTCCGGAACGGGCCCAGCGGCGGGATGTCGTCCCTGGCCAGCGCCTGGGCCGTGATCTCGTGGAGGCGCGCGTCGTCGAGCTGTGGCGTCTGGTCCAGCACGAAGCCGGTGGCCCGCAGCACGTCGCCCGGCCCCACCCACGCCACCACCTTCCAGAACAGGCGAGGGATCCGGACGCCGCGGTAGAGCGGGTCGTCGGCGGCGAAGACCGGGCCGGTCTGCACCGCCAGGCGGTGGTCATGGGCTGCGGCGTACGCGAGCACGTGGTCCTCGAGCCCGTTCCACAGCTCCTTCGACTGGTTGAACCTGTTCACCTGCGGCGCGGCGTTCGTGTAGGTGAACGTGTCGTGGTTGGCCCGGGCGGCGGTCTCGGCGTCGCCCCACACGGGGTCGAGACGGCGGACCAGGTGGCCGCGGTCCAGCGGGTTGCCCGAGTACAGCTCGCTGCCCGACTGCTCACCGGAAGCCACCCGGTGGTCCAGCCGCCACCGGCCGCTGCGGCGCAGGGCCAGCAGCGTCGCGCCGTCGACCATGCAGGCGGTGGCCGCAGCGAGCCGGCGCAGCGGATCGAGCAGCACCGAGAAGTGGGTGTAGTGCAGGACACGTACCTCGACGGGCGAGACCGGAAGCGGGACGGTGAAACCGAGGAACTCTGCGTCATAGCCGGTCACAGGGAGACAGCCAACCAGAGTCGGGCAGGTCATGACCAGACCAACAATCGGACACGATGAACGGGCATTGGCAATCTGGTCCTAGGCTCTCACCCGTGAGTGAATCAACTCAGACCGTTCGCGGCAACGCCCGGCACGAGGTACCCGACCCGCTGCGCGAGGATGTACGTCTCCTCGGCGGACTTCTCGGCAGGATCCTCCGCGAGGACGGGGGCCAGGATCTGCTGGACGACGTCGAACGTCTCCGCGAGCTGACCATCCGTGCCTACGGCGACCCGTCGCCCCACGCGCTGGACGAGGCGGCGGACGTGGTCGCGTCGTTCTCGGTCGAGCGCGCCGAACAGGTGGCTCGCGCGTTCACGTGCTACTTCCACCTCGCGAACCTCGCCGAGGAGTACCACCGCGTCCGCGTGCTGCGCTCCCGCGAGGCCGAGACCACCACGGGTCCGGCGGTCCTCGAGGACACCATCCCCGCGGCGTTCGCCCGGCTCACCGAAGAGGTGGGGCGGGACGAGGCGCTGCGCAGGCTCGGCGAGCTCGAGTTCCGGCCGGTCCTGACGGCACACCCGACCGAGGCGCGCCGTCGGGCGATCAGCGGCACCATCCGCCGCCTCGCGGACCTTCTGGCCGAGCGGGACACCCGCCGCCCCGGTGGTGTGACGCTCGCCGAGAACGAGCGGCGCATGCTCGGCGAGATCGACACCATGTGGCGCACCGCCCCCGTGCGGACCAGCAAGCCCTCGGTGATCGACGAGGTCAAGACCGTGATGGGCGTGTTCGACGCCGTCCTGGTGGACGTCTTCGGCGACGTGTACCGGCGGCTCGACGACTGGCTCCTGGCCGACGACGCCGGTCGTGCCACCCCCGTCGCGAAGCCGTTCGTAAAGCTCGGGACCTGGATCGGCGGCGACCGCGACGGCAACCCCAACGTCACCGCGGAGATCACCCGGCAGGCCGCGGCGCTCGCCGCGGACCACGCGCTGGCAGCGCTGGAGCGGCTTGCCGTGGAGACCGGACGCAAGCTGACGCTCGACGCCGAGGGCACCACCCCGTCGTCGGACCTCAACGCGCTCTGGCAGCGGATCCGCCAGATGTCCGAGGAGGTCGCCCGGCGGGCCCAGGAGGCCTCGCCGAACGAGCCCCACCGTGCGGTGATGCTGGCGCTCGCGGAGCGGATCTCCGCGACCCGGACCCGCGACGCCGACCTGGCCTACGCGAACGCCGAGCAGTTCGAGGCGGACCTGATCATCGTGCAGGACTCGTTGGTGGCGGCCGGCGCGGCACGCGCCGCGTACGGCGACCTGCAGCGCCTGGTCTGGCAGGTGCAGACCTTCGGGTTCCACCTGGCGGAGCTCGAGGTGCGGCAGCACTCGCAGGTGCACGCGGCGGCCCTCGACGAGATCCGCGAGCTGGGGGTGGGCGGCGCGCTGAGCGACAAGACCCGCGAGGTGCTCGACACCTATCGTGCCCTCGGCGCCATCCAGCGCCGGTTCGGCGAGCGTGCGGCGCGCCGCTACATCGTGTCGTTCACGCAGGCGCCGGAGCACCTGGCCGCCGTCTACGAGCTGGCCTCGTACGCCTTTGCGGACGACCCGGAGGCCGGGCCCG
Source organism: Promicromonospora sp. NPDC050249 (assembly GCF_040656015.1). Taxonomy (NCBI): domain Bacteria; kingdom Bacillati; phylum Actinomycetota; class Actinomycetes; order Micrococcales; family Promicromonosporaceae; genus Promicromonospora; species Promicromonospora sp. NPDC050249. The sequence goes on from NZ_JBFAKY010000005.1 coordinate 26,576, forward strand.
TGATCGACGCGATCCCCCTGTTCGAGACCTTCGCCGACCTGCAGAACTCGGTGCCGATCCTGGACTCGATGCTGACGCTGCCCGCGGTGCAGAAGCGGCTGACCGAGAACGGCCGGCGCGTCGAGGTCATGCTCGGCTACTCGGACTCGTCCAAGGACGTCGGTCCCGTGGCGGCGACGCTCGCGCTGCACGACGCCCAGTCGCGGATCGCCGAGTGGGCCCGCAACAACGACCTCAAGCTCACGCTGTTCCACGGCCGCGGTGGCGCGCTCGGCCGCGGCGGCGGCCCCGCCAACCGGGCGGTGCTGGCGCAGCCGCCGCACTCGGTGGACGGCCGGTTCAAGCTGACCGAGCAGGGCGAGGTCATCCTCGCCCGGTACGGCGACCCCGTCATCGCGTCCCGGCACATCGAGCAGGTGGCGGCGGCGACGCTGCTGGCGTCGGCGCCGTCGGTGGAGGCCGTCAACGAGAGCGCTGCCGCGAAGTTCGCCCCGCTCGCCAAGGCGCTCGACGCGACCTCCCGCGAGCGGTTCCACGAGCTCGTGAAGGCCGACGGGTTCCCGAAGTGGTTCGCGCAGGTCACGCCCCTGGAGGAGGTCGGCCTGCTGCCGATCGGTTCGCGGCCCGCCAAGCGCGGCCTCTCCGTCAACTCGCTCGACGACCTGCGTGCGATCCCCTGGGTCTTCTCCTGGTCGCAGGCCCGCATCAACCTGGCCGGCTGGTACGGCCTGGGCACCGCGCTCGCAGCGGTCGGCGACGTCGAGCTGCTGAAGTCGGCGCGCGCCGAGTGGCCGCTGTTCGCGACCATGCTCGACAACGTCGAGATGTCGCTCGCCAAGACCGACGAGCGGATCGCCGCGCAGTACCTCGCGCTGGGTTCGCGCGACGACCTTGCCGCGATGGTGCTCGACGAGCTCCGCCTCACGCGCGAGTGGGTGCTGAAGATCAGCGGCAACGAGTGGCCGCTGGCCTCCAAGCGGGTGCTCGGCCGGGCCGTCCAGCTGCGGTCGCCGTACGTCGATGCCCTCTCGTTGCTGCAGGTCCGCGCGCTGCGCGGCCTGCGTACCGGGTCCGACGGCAGCTCCGCCGTCGACGGCGACTACGCGGGACGGCTGCAGCACCTGCTGCTGCTGACCGTGAACGGTGTCTCGGCGGGCCTGCAGAACACGGGGTGAGCTCGGGCACGGCGCGCGCGGGATCGGGTGAGTTCGGTCGGTTGCGCGGGCGTCGGCCACGAGTTCGGTCGGTTGCTCCGAGATCGGTCCATTGATTGACCGATCTCGGAGCAACGGACCGATCTCAGTAAGGCAGCGATGCAACCGACCGAACTGGCAGCGCCTCGCCGACGACATCGGCGTCAGGCACAGAAGGATCCGCCGAACGATGGGAAGACGATGAGTGCAGTGCTGATCGGGACGTCCCACGGGACCGACGATCCTGCAGGGCAGGCCGCCGTGCGTGCGCTGCTCGACGGTGTCCGCGCGGCCCGGCCCGAGCTCGACGTGCGCGAGGCGTTCGTGGACGTCCAGCAGCCCGAGGTTGACGAGGTGCTGGCCGGGGCGGTGCGGGACGCGGGCTCCGCCACCGCCCGCGACGGCTCTGGCGCGGTATCCCCGGTCGGGGGCCCCACGGCGGTCGTCGTGCCGCTGCTCCTGTCGACGGGGTATCACGTACGGCACGACATCGCGCAGGCCGTCGCCGCGGTGAACACGGCGGGCGAGGACGTGGCTGTCGCCGCCGAACCGCTCGGGCCGCACCCCCTGCTCGTCGACATCCTCGCCGACCGGTACGCCGCCGCCGAGGCGGCGCACGGCCCGTTCCGGCCGGACGACGTGGTGGTGCTCGCGGCCGCCGGATCCTCGGTGGCGGCAGCCGCCACCGCGGTCGAGGAGGTCACGAGCGCGTTGGCTCAGCGACTCGGGCGGCCCGTCACACCATCGTACGGAGCGGGGGCGGAGCCGCGCGTGCCCGCCGCGGTGGCCGCTGCCCGGGCCGCGGCGGGCGCGACATCCGGGGCGTCCGAGACCTCCGGCGCCCCAGGTGCGTCTGCGCCGCGGGTGATCGTCGTGTCCTACCTGCTCGCGCCCGGATACTTCCTGGACCGCGTGCTGGAGGCGGGCGCCGATGTGGTGACGGACCCGGTCGCCGGTCCGGCCCGAGCCGAGAAGGCGGACCCCCGCCTGGTCCAGGTGGTCCTGGACCGCTACGACGCGGCGATCGCGTCCTGAGACCGTTCGGCTGGGCTCACGCCCAGCCGAACGCCGTCCGCACCCGCCCCACGCTGGACTGCAGGCCCCACTCGGCGGTCAGCGCCGCCAGCGCGTCGGGGTCGGCGGGCGCCTTGGGCACCGCCGGATCGAACGCCGGCAGCGGCGCGTCCCGTGCGACCTGGACGACGACGGGCGCGACCTGCAGGTAGGCGTCGGCCTCCTGCAGGCGACGGCGCTGCGTCGTGGTCAGGCCCTTGTCGCCGGCGTCACGGGCCGCGAGGATCCCGGCCAGGTCGCCGTACTGGGCGAGCAGCTTGGCCGCCGTCTTCTCGCCGACCCCCGGCACGCCGGGCAGGCCGTCGCTCGGGTCGCCCCTGAGCGTCGCCATGTCCGCATAGGCCTGTCCGGACGCGACGCCGTACCGCTCCGCCAGCCGCTTCTCGTTCACCACGTCGGGGTCGCGGATGCCGCGCGCCGGGTAGAGCACGCGCACCCCCGCGGCGTCGTCGACCAGCTGGAACAGGTCGCGGTCACCGGTGACGATGTCGACAGGGCCCGCGTTCTGCTCGACGGCGCGGGTGGTCAGGGTGCCGATGACGTCGTCGGCCTCGTAGCCGGGCACACCGACGCGCGCGATGCCGAGTGCGGCGAGCACCTCCACGATGATCGGGACCTGGGCGAGCAGTGCCTCGGGCACCTCCTCGATGCCGGTGGTGCCTGGTACCTCCTGCGCCACACGGTGCGCCTTGTAGCTCGGGATCGCCTCCACGCGGAACGCGGGGCGCCAGTCGTCGTCCCAGCACGCGACCATGCGGTCGGGGCCGTGTGTCGTGGCGAGCCAGGCGACGGTGTCGAGCAGGCCACGGACGGCGTTCACTGGCGCGCCGCTCGGTGCCCGCAGCGTGTCGGGGACGCCGAAGAAGGCGCGGAAGTACAGCGAGGCGGTGTCGAGGAGCATCAGGCTCATGCAGCGAAGCCTGCCACGGCACACCGACACGCGTACGTTGAGCGCGCTGTGGGCCCCGTAGGGCGCAGTACGGGAACAATCTGGGTGAAATGGCGGGCGAAGGCCGGTTCCGGTCTGGTGTGCCCGTAGTGTCCGAACATGGCAAGCAAAGAACAGCAGGTGACCGAGGTGATCGAGGGACTCGGCCTTGGCATGGCAGCTATCGGCGAGACGCGAGTCACGTCCGTGAAGGCGGACCTCGAGCGTGCGCTGAGCTACGCGTGGTCGAGCTGGGAACACACCAGCGACTACCCGTTGATCGAGCGGGTGCAGAAGCCGGAGAACGAGCTCCGGGCCGGGATCAGCGGATCGAGCCGGCGGACGAACGCCGCGGTCGTCTGGCGAGAGAGCGGCGGCCAGTTCGTCGTCGACATCGCGCTGGTGAACCGGACGCCCGAGGAAGCGGCGCGCTTCGTCGGCGACCGGCCGCTCAAGGAGTGGACCCTGCTGGCCGAGCTCTTCCTCGGCGCGGTGAACCCCGGCGAGGTGCCGGTGTAAGGCAGCCGAACGAGGTGCACCGCCCACGGCCAGCCGAGCGGCGCCACGGGCAGCCTCAGCCGTACGGTCCGCTCACCACCGTGCCCAGCCATGTGCCCAGCCCGGCGGCCGTGACGGTGACCATCAGCGTGCCCAGAGAGTTCGCCAGCGCGAGCCGCATCCGGCCGGACCGGGCCAGCCGCACGGACTCCACAGTGCTTGTGGAAAACGTGGTGTAGCCGCCGCACAGGCCGGTGACGAGGGCGAGCTGCACCAGGTGGGCGGTGCTGCTCGGCACCCCGAGGTGGAGGAGCGTGAGGAACAGCGTCGCGAACAGGCCGATGAGGAACGAGCCGGTCACGTTCACGACGAACGTCCCCCACGGGAACCCGCCGTTGTGGCGGTCCCGGATCTCGCCGTCGACCATGAACCGGGCGGCGGCGCCCAGCCCCCCGCCGACGGCCACCACGAGCAGCTCGAACATCTGTGTCACCTGCGCTCTCGTCGTCGGTCGGCGCGTGCGGCCAGCGCGATCCCGCCGAGGCAGGCAGCGGTCCCGCCCGCGAGGGTGAGCACCACGTAGAGCAGCGCGAGCCAGCCGAGCCCGCCGCCGAGCAGCTGGTGCGTCTGCAGCGCCAGCGCCGAGTACGTGGTGAAGCCGCCGAGCACGCCGGTACCGATCCCGATGCGGATCTTGCGGCGTCGCACGGTCTCGCGGCCGCGACGGGCGAGGGCCTCCAGGAGGTATCCCAGGGCGAGTGCGCCGACCACGTTGACCACGAGCGTCCCGATCGGGAAGAAGAGCACCGTCTCGGCCGCACTCGGGAAGAGGGTGGTCAGCGGCGTCAGGAGGACTCCCGACCAGATGGTCAGCAGGTGCCGGGCGACCGAGCCGGCGGCTCCGCCGAGCGCGACGAGACCGACGTACCGCCAGTCGCGATGCGGCGCTCGGGCCACCCGGTGTGCTCCTTCGTGAACGTTCGACAGGTCAGGTAAGAACCTATCGCTCACGACGTCGGCGCCGCCCCCGGGAGAACCACCACGGGTCGCGGCTGGTTGTGGATGAGCCGGCCGGCGACGGTCCCGCCCACGATGTTGGTGGTCCAGCCACGCAGGCCGGAGCGCCGAGCGCCGACGACGATCATCGCGGCCTCCACCTGGTCGGCCACTCGCCCCAGCTCGGCGGCCGGGTCGCCGGCGCCGCGCAGGGCGCTCCACGGCAGACCGACGTCGGCCATCGCCCTGTTCAGGCCCGCCAGGACGTCGGCCCCGTACGCGTCCGAGGACACAGCGATGTCCGGATCCACCGAGACGGTGAATCCCCGCGAGTCCGAGACGGCTGTCTCGTCGACCCACACGCATACGAGCTCGATCAGGCTTCCACCCAGGGACTGGACGAGCGACGCTGCCCGCCGAGCCAGGTCCGGATTCTTGTGGTCAACGCCGACCACCACGGATCGCACAGTCACCCTTGTGAGGGTATGGCCAAATGCCTACTCGAGGTGGCTCGGCAGGCCGAATCGGGAGAACCACTTCTCCGTGTCGAGAAAAGTGGTGATGCCGGTGATGTGCGAGCCGTCGTTCTCCAGCACCACGATGCCCCACGGGAAGTAGCCGCCCTTCGGGTCCTGCCGGTACTGGGCGAACCCCGGGGTGCCGTTGACGTGGATCGGCACGCAGCGGGAGCCCTCGCACCCGTTGCCCGGGCCGAGCATCCACGCCTGGATGTTCTCGATGCCCTCCAGCCACATCGCGTACGGCGGCATGTTCATGACCGCGTCCTCGCGCAGCAGGTTGGCCAGCGCCTGCATGTCGTACCGCTCGAACGCCGCGACGTACCGCTCCAGCAGCTCGGACTCGCTCGCCGACGGCGGTGCGGAAGCCTCCGAGGTGCCAGACCTGTCCGGTGCCTTGTCGGCGAGCGTCGCGCGCGCCCGTTGCAGCGCGCTGTTCACGGACGCCACCGACGTGTCGAGCAGCGTGGCGACCTCGGTCGCGGGCCACCGGAGCACCTCGCGCAGGATGAGAACCGCGCGCTGCTTGGCCGGCAGGTGCTGCAGCGCGGCGACGAACGCCAGGCGCACCGACTCACGCGCGATGGTCGTGTCCGCGGGGTCACCCGCGCCGGGGAGCACGTGCTCCGTCGGGACCGGTTCGACCCATGCGTACTCGGGCAGTACGTTCGCGAGGCTCTCCTCGACCGGGTCGACCGCGGCGCCGAGACCCATGGGTCGCTCGCGCTTGGCCCGGCTCGAACCCAGCTGGTCGAAGCAGACGTTCGTTGCGATCCGGTACAGCCAGGTGCGCAGCGAGGAACGGCCCTCGAACCGCTCGTAGGACCGCCACGCGCGCAGGAGGGTCTCCTGCACGGCGTCGTCGGCGTCGAACGCGCCGCCCAGCAGCCGATAGCAGTACCCGGTGAGCTCGCGGCGGTAGACCTCCAGCTGTGCGGAGAGCTCGTCCGCAGCCAGGTCCTCACCGGTGCTTTGCCTAGGATGTGACGCTGTCTGTGCCATGGATCACACGGTACGCGGCACCACTGACACGCTCCGGTGGATTCGATCCTGGCCGAAGCCACCGGCCGAAGTTCACCCCGGTGTCAGCGCAGGTCGAGCTCGAACCAGACGGTCTTGCCGGTCCGTCGGCTCCCCCGCCGGCCGGCCCGGTGCTGCCCTTCGGCCGGCTCGCCGTGCCGGTCCACTCCCCAGCGGGACGCGAGCCGCTCCAGGAACTGCACGCCGCGTCCGCCGAACTCGGTGACCGTCGGGTCGCGCAGCTCGGGCTGCGCGGTCGACGAGTCCCGCACCCCTACCCGCAGGCGCTCCATGTCCACCTCCACGGTGGCGGTGAACGGCGCCTGCCCGTGGTCGACGGCGTTGGTCAGCACCTCGGACGTCAGCAGCATCACCGTCCGGCGCAGCGCCATCGGTACGGCGCAGCTCTCCAGCACGTCGTCGACCCAGATGCGGGCCGGTCCGACGTCGCTCAGCGAGGGGGCGAGCTTGCGCTCCGCGGTGGCGGGACGCCCCAGCGACGGCGGGCCCGACGGTGCTGCCGCCCGCACGCGGACGGCGAGCACCGCGACGTCGTCCCGCTGGTCGTCCGAGGCGAGGCGACGTACGAGGGTGACGGGCAGCGCGGCGGTGGCCGTGTCGCCCAGCACGCCGAGCGTCTTCTGCAGGCGGTTCAGCCACTGGTCCGGCGTGGTGCCACGCTGCTCGGCGAGGCCGTCCGTGTAGAGCAGGAGCGTGTCGCCGGGGTGCAGCGTCGTGACGTGGTCGGTGCGTTTCGCCGTCGGCCGTACACCGAGCATCATGTCCGGCAGCACCGAGAGGCGCTCCACCGTCCCGTCCTGCCTGAGCACGAGGGGCGGCGGATGGCCGGCGGTCGACCACGTGAGCTGGTAGGCCGCGCCGGCCCGCTCCAGGCGGGCGACCACCGCGGTCCCGCTGGCGAGCAGCCCCAGGCCCGAGTTGGCCTTGTCGAGCAGGGACAACAGGGCCGACGGCGACTCGTCGTGGCTCCACGCGAACGCGCGCAGCAGGGACCTGAGCTGGCCCATCTTGGCCGCGGCGCGCATGTCGTGACCCGTCACGTCGCCGATCATGAACATGGTCGCGTCGTCGTCCACCGCTACGGCGTCGTACCAGTCGCCGCCTATCTGGTCGGAGCGTGTGGCGGGGGAGTAGGTGGCCGCCATGTCGAGGTGCGGCACCTCGGGCAGCCGGCTGAGCATCGCCCGCTGCAGCGTCTTCGCGGACTCGCGGCGCTCTTCCAGGAGCCGCGCGCGCTCGAGCGCGTGACCCGTGTAGTGCGCGAGGCCGGTCTGGAGGGCGTACGAGTCCTTGTCCGGCCCGCGGTCACGGTCCCACGCCAGCCCGATGACGGCGACCACGGCGCCGGCCGTCATCACCGGGAGGAACGCGCGGGCGCCGATGTCCGGGTCGCAGAGGTCCTGGAGGTCCGGGAAGGCCGAGAAGAGCTCGTCACCCGACCGGAAGAGCAGCGGGCGGCCCGTCCGGGCGGCCTCGGCCAGCGGCCGCTGGTCGTCCAGCTTCGCCTGCCGCAGCCGCTGCGGGAACTGCGGCTCGGCGTGGACGAGCGAGCGATAGGTGATCCCCCGCCCGTCGGCGTCCATCAGGGCGAACGCGCAGTACCGCGCGCCGATACCGGCGGTGCTGACCTCGACGATCACCTCTTCGACCTGGTCCATGGTGTTGGCGTTCGCGAACGCCTCGCTCAGCGAGAGCAGGAACCGGCTACGCCGGTTGGCGCGGACCGCCGTCTGCTGGATCCGGCGCGCGCGTTCCCGCTCGGCCCGCAGCCGCAGCTCGGCGGTGCAGGCAGCGGCGAGGTCGGCGAGGGAGGCGCGGTCGTCCTCCGACCACTCGCGGGGCTCGTCGGCCACCGCGCACAGCGCGCCGACGGCGCGGCCGCGCAGGTCGAACACGGGATAGCCGGCGACGGCGACCAGGCCCATCTCGCGGACGAGGTAGTTGTCGCGCAGGATCGGGTCGAGGCGGGCGTCCGACGAGACGACCGGCTCGCCGCGCGTGGCGATCACGTTCGTGAGCGTCCCTGGGTACTGCAGCATGCGGTTCGACTGCATCGGTTCCGGCATGCCCGAGGAACCCGCCAGCACCTGCCCCTGAGGGACCACGAAGTACACGACGGCCGCCGGCACCTTCAGGTGGCGCCGGACCAGGCGAGCAAAACGGTCAAAGGCCTCATCAGCAGTGGGAGCACCGAGACCGACGTGCTCAAGGTCTCGCAACGCCTGGAGGTCCGTCGGCATCTGCTCAGTATTGCGAGAGAAGGGCTCGTGCGCGACAGATGTACCGGATGTGTCCCTTTTGCGCCGGGCAGGTAGCCTGCCGCGTTCGGGTCATACTTCGAGCAGGCCGCGCTGGTGCGCGAGGCTCACCGCTTCTGCCCGTCCCGAGGCGCCGAGCTTGGCGAGCAGGTTGGACACGTGCACGCTCACCGTCTTGGTGGAGATGAAGAGACGTTCGCCGATCTGCCGGTTCGAGAGGCCCTGCGCGACGAGTCCGAGCACCTCTTCCTCGCGGTCCGTCAGGGTCGACGCGGTGGCGCGACGTACGCCCGGCAGGTCGAGCCGCGCCCGCCTTGCCAGTGCGCGGACGGCCTCGGCCAGGGGCTTCGCGCCCATGTCCTCCGCCTCCGAGAGCGCCTCGGCCGCCTCCACCTCGGCGGCCTCCCGTTCGCCGGTCCCCAGCAGTGCCTCGGCCCAGCGGTAGCGCGACCGCGCCACCTCGTAGCGGTAACCGAAGTCGAAGGCGTTCACCGTCTCCTGCCACGCCTCGGCGGCCTCCCGCCACAGCCTGCCCGAGGCCGGTTCGTCGCTCTCGTCGCCCGCCGGTCCCTGGCCATACCCGACCACGGCGTGCAGGCGGGCGTTCTCCGCGGTCGCCCGCTGCAGCCAGGCACTGCCCTCGGGGCCGAGCACGCCGCCGCGGGGGCGGCCGCGCTGGGCGGTCTCCCGTGCGACGGCGAGGAGCGAGTCACCGCTCTCGATCCGGGCGGCGGCGCGGGACTCGACGGCCGTCGCGGCGGCGGAGCCCGGAGCGCCGACGCGCCCCGCCGAACGGTCGGCCTCGGCCGCGTCGGCCAGGGCAGCGATCGCCAGCGCGGACAGCCAGATCCGGCCGAGGAACACCTCCGTCCACACCTCGCCGAGGTGGTCGGTGATCCGTACGGCCAGGGCCGCCGCGTCGTCGTACCGACCGGCCCACGTGAGGGCGTCGACCATGCTGCCGCCACCTATCAGGGCGATCATGCCGTCGTTCTGCCAGTGGTCCAGCAGGGCCTCGCCACGGGCGAGCACGTCGTCGTCGCCGCGGGCGACCGCCGCGTACATCCGGCACGCGTCCATGACGTGCTTGGACGTGGCGGGGACGCCGTCGGCGGCACGGGCCGTCAGGTCGCCGCGGAAGTAGAGCATGACCTCCTGCAGGATGCGCAGGTTGACGGTGGGCGTGCTCCAGGCGAGGCCGAGCTCCTCGGCCCGGGCGAGGGCGTGCTGCACCCGCTGCTCCGCCGTGTCCAGCTCACCCGCGTAGAAGCGGTTGGCCGTGGCGTTGTAGAGGGTGCGCATCTCGGTGAGCACGTCCCCTGCCTCGACGGCTGCCGAACGCGCCTCGTCGAGGAGCGCCGCCGCCCGGTCGGGGTCGGCGACGTCGAGCACGGCGAGCGTGGAGAGCGCGGCGGCGAGCGCGCCGGGCTGGCCCGTGGCACGCGCCTCCTCGATGGCGCAGGCGGCGTGCACGCGGGCGTCGTCGTCCTGGTCGACGATCATCGCGATCCGAGCGAGCAGGGCGTTGGTCCAGATCCGCTCCGGGCTGCGCTTCGGCAGGATCTCCAGGGCGGCCCGCAGGTCCGCGATCGCCGCTTCGACCTGGCCCGGTGTCTCGTCCCAGGTGGGCAGGTCGAGGTTGCGGTGCACGAGCACGTGCTGCAGGCCGGCGCGCCGCACGGGGTCGTCGACGCCTTCGACCGCGCGTCTGGTCAGCTTGACCGCGCGCATCGGGTCGCCTGCTCGTGCGGCCGCCTCGCCCGCCGACAGGGCGACGGAGACCCGGTCCTCGCCGATCCGTTCCTCGGCGTCCGGGACCGACTCCCACAGCGCCAGCACCTGCTCCCAGTGCTTGAGCTCTTCCTCGGGTGCGAGCAGTCGGCGGGCGCGCAGGGCGGCGTCACGCGACGCGCTCAGGGCAGCGGGCAGGTCGTGCCCCTCGAAGGCGTGGTGGGCGCGTTCGGCCGCGCTGCCGATCGGCATGCCGTCCGGCCCGTCCTGCTCAATCACCGCGAGGTAGGCACGGTGCACCGCCGAGCGTTCGCCCGGGAGCAGGTCGGCGTACAGGGCCTCGGCCAGCAGCGCGTGCCGGAACTCCAGGCACGCGTCGCACACCACGAGGACCTGCTGGGTCACGGCCTCGCGCAGCGCGGCGTCGATGTCCGGCGCGCCCCAGCGCGCGGCGGCGGCCCGGAGCAGGTCCTCCCGCACGCGGCGTCCGGCGACCGACGCGATGCGCAGCACCTGCTGCACCTCGGGGTCCAGCCGTTCGAGCCGGGTGCGGAGCACCTCGGTGAGAGTCCAGGGCAGGCTCGCCGAGTCCGGTCCGGCGTCCAGGAGCTCTTCCGCGAAGAATGCGTTGCCCTCCGACCGGTCCAGCACCTCGGCGAAACCCGCGGGCGTCAGCGGCCGGCCGACCAGGGCGGTGGTGAACTCACGCAGCTCGTCCTCGTTGAAGGGCTGCAGGTCCATCCGCTCGACGTGCTCCAGCCGAGACAGCTCGGCGAGCAGCGGGCGCAGGGGATGACGCCTGTCGACGTCGTCCGTCCGGTAGGTCACCACGATCAGTACGTTCTCGGAGCGTGCGCGGGCCGCGAGGAACCGCAGCACGTCGCGCGTCGACGCGTCCGCCCAGTGCGCGTCCTCGATCACCAGGACGAGCGGACGCTCCGGCACGCCGGAGAGTGCGAGGCTGCGACCGATGCCCTCGAAGAGCTGGAGCCGCTCGTCATGGTCGGCGTCGCCGGTCCCGCCGGGCTCCAGGAGACGCCAGAGCGCCGGCCGCTCGGCCACCAGCTCGGTGACCCGCGCCGCGGCCTCAGGCCCCGCGGCACCGGCCTGCAGCTGGGTCAGCGCCTCGGTGAACGGCAGGTACGGGATGCCCACCTGGCCAAGGTCCACGCAGTGGACCACCACGGCACTCGCCCCCGCCTGCTCCGCCGCCTGGGCGACGTGGGTGATCAGACGCGTCTTGCCCACGCCGGCGTCACCACCCGCCAGCACGAAGCCGGGACGGCCCGCCGAGGCGCGCCCCACCGCCAGCAGGAGGGAGGAAACCTGCTCCTGCCGGGAGACCAGGGGGATCGTCGTGGAGCGTCGCACCTGCACATCGTGCCACCGCTCACCGACACTCCCCCCGGCCTTTTGCGTCCCGGCTCCCACCGTGATCACGCGAACAGGCCGTGACGGGTGGTCGCCGCCGGGCGCATACCCGCGATGCCCTCCCTGATCTGCTCGGCACGGTCGGCCCGCACCCGGCGCTCCGACCGGCGCTCGGCCCGGTCGGCGCCGTCCGCACCGCTCTTCCCCTGGTGGCCCCAGGCCTTCCTGACCTCGGCCTGCCGGTACTCGATCTCCGCTTCGACGGCGGGTCCCCACAGCGACATGATTCCTCCGGATGTCCCCGGCGGGCCGTGTGCCCGTCCGGCTGATGAGGAAGACGCTCGTCCTGAGGCCGGACCCCGCGGATCGGACGGTCGGGTAGTCCTGACGAGCGGCATACCTCAGACGGTCGGCCGAGGTGCCTCTGAGGTACCCCTGAGGTGCCCCTGAGGTGCCTCTGAGGTGCCTCTGAGGTGGTCTGAGGTACCGCGCGGGAAGTCCCGCCCCACTCCCGGTGGCTGGGGAGATTCAGGCAGTTCGCGGGCTCACTATTGCGATCTACGTCACACCAGACGCACACTGGAGCAAGCAGCGAACCCAATTCGGGGGTGGAATCGTGACCGGAACCGAAGCCGGAACGTACGACATCTTGCCCATGCTCGGCCGTGGAAAGCACCGCAACCCAAAGAAGGGCGCGTGCTTCATGGAGCTCGCATCCTTCCTCGCAGGTGAGAAGTGGAGCGATCACCCCGCCTGCACGCATCCGCTGATCGCGATGCTCGCCCGTGCGGTGAACGACCTGACGGCGGACCACTCGCGTCCGCAGCTCGCGCCGCTCATCCCGTCGGTCATCGGCCTGACCAGCACCGACCCGCGCTGGGACGTGCGCATCGCGCTGCGCGCCGCGCAGACGGCGCTGCCTGTCTCGCCGGCCGACCGGCAGCAGACGCTGGCCGTGGCGATCCTCGGCTCCGAGCGCATGCTCGACGTCCTGGACGACCGGCCCCCTGGCACCTTGGCGCCGGAGAGCAAGGACGCGCTCGCGGCCGTGCCGAAGACCGCGGCCTGGGCCGAGCGGTTCTGCGCGGGCACCAGCGTGCGACCCAAGCGGTTCGTGCGCGACGCCGCACCGAGCGTGGTCTCCACCGCGGTGCAGGGCATCTCGGAGGCGTTCGTGCCCGACGTCGACGCGCGGCTGCGCAACCTGCTCGAGGCGACGATCGCCGACGCGCGCCGCTGGGCCGGGAACACGGACGACGACGCCCGCACGCTCGACCCGCTGGCCTGGGGTCCGGTGGTGAAGTCAGCACCGACCGCCTGACCTGCCGGGCTCCGTCGCCGCGGTCACAAGCCGCGAGCCCGTGCCTCTCTATCGGCGACGCGTGACGTCGACGGGCGGGGCCGCAGGTCCAGGGGGTTCGGCGGCCCCGCCCATTTCCTTCACCCAAGCCCGCCCGATATAACACGTGCGGATCATGACCCGGCCCTTAGGCTCCTGGGCATGACCGGATACCCCTCACCTCACCTGCCTGCGGACGGTCATGCGCCGGTCCCGCCTCCGCCAGGTGGGTACGCACAGGTTCCGCCCTCTCCAGGTGGTTACGCACAGGTGCCGCCGCCCGGCGGACCGCCACCCGTCGCACCGGCTCCCCGCCGCAAGGGCCGGCTGGCGCTGATCATCGGCGCCGTCGTCGTCCTGCTCCTGGTGGTAGGGGTCGGCCTCTGGTTCCTGTTCCGTGAACCGCCGATCCCTGACCCCGAGCCGGCCGCGGAGCAGCTCGCGGCGGCGCTCCAGGAGGGCAAACCGGCCGGCGTCCCGCTCGCCATGGAGACGTCGGCCTCGCCGGACGAGCAGTACGCCCAGGTGTTCGAGCAGCTCCTGGCGGCCGTCGGCGAGGAGGGCGGGACCGTGCAGGTCAAGAGCGTCACGCCGGTCGAGGAGGGCGACGACGGCACCGCTACCGCCACCGCGACGCTCGCCTGGTCCTGGCCCGTCGCGACGAAGGAGGCCTGGGAGTACGAGACCGTCGCGCAGCTGACCTACCCGGGCGCGACCGACGGCGAGGCAGGGGAGTGGGAGGCCGGCTGGAACACCGGCGTGCTGGTGCCGGGTCTCGAGCCGGGCGAGCGGCTCGCCGTCGAGCGCACCGAACCGGCGCGCGGCGAGATCATCTCGACGAACGGCGAGACGATCGTCGGCATGACGCCCGTGCACCGCGTGGGCATCGACAAGACCCGTCCGGGCTGGGAGACGGCCGCCGAGCAGCTCGGGAGGGTGCTGAAGTTCGACCAGGAGACCACCGACGGCATCGCCGCGCAGGTCGCCGCTGCGGGGGCCAAGGCGTTCGTCGAGGTCATCACGATCCGCGACAACGACTCGGAGTACGACTTCGAGGGAGCCATGGCGATCAACGGCGTGGTCGGGATCCCCGACGAGCTGTCGCTCGCGCGGGAGCGCGACTTCGCGCGGCCACTCCTCGGTACGGTCGGCGAGGCCACGGCGGAGATCGTCGAGGAGTCGAAGGGCGCCGTCAAGCCTGGCGACATGGTCGGCCTGTCCGGTCTGCAGGCCGCTCACGACGAGCAGCTTCGTGGTGTGCCCGGCCTGGCGGTGACCATCGAGCCCGCCGAGCCCGCCGAGGGCGGCGAAGGCGGTGAGGCCCGCGAGGCGTTCACCATCGACAAGAAGGACGGCGAGCCGCTGACGATCACGCTCGACCCCGCAACGCAGGTCCGGGCCGAGGCGGCGCTGGCCGGCTTCGACGACCTGGCGAGCGCCATCGTCGCGATCAAGCCGTCGACCGGTGAGGTGCTCGCGGCGGCGTCGGGCCCCGGTTCCGAGGGGTACAGCACGGCCACGCTGGGCCAGTACGCGCCCGGGTCCACGTTCAAGATCGCGACGTCCCTCGCGATGCTTCGTTCGGGGATCACGCCGGACACCCCGCTGCCCTGCACGGAGAGCATCGACGTCGGGGGGCGCACGTTCCAGAACGTGCCCGGCTACCCCGCGTTCGCGACGGGAGACGCGGTGCCGTTCCGGACGGTGTTCGCCTACTCGTGCAACACGGGCTTCATCTCGCAGCACGAGAAGATCTCGCAGCAGCAGCTGCACGACGCCGCGACGGCGCTCGGCCTGGGCGTCGAGGCCAAGGCCTTCGGTGCCGGGGCTGCGATGGGCGACGTCCCGGCGGAGGCGGAGGCCACGGAGCACGCCGCGTCGATGATCGGCCAGGGCAAGGTGCTGGGCACGCCGCTCGCGATGGCGACCGTCGCGGCGAGCGTCTCCGCGGGCCACACCGTGTCGCCGTGGCTGGTGGAGCCGTCAGACGGGAAGGCTGCGGAGAAGGCGCCGGCGGGCGATCTGACCACGGAGGAGGCGGCCACCCTGCGCGGCCTGATGGGCGGCGTGGTGCAGGAAGGCTCCGCGACGGTGCTGCAGGACGTGCCAGGGATCGTCGGTGCGAAGACGGGAACCGCTCAGTTCGGTGACGGCAGCAAGGCCCACGTCTGGATGCTCGCCATCACGAACGACCTGGCCGCCGTCGTGTTCATCGAGGAGGGCGAGCTGGGCTCGACGACGGCCGGCCCGGTGATGCACAAGTTCCTCACGGGCAGCTAGCCCGCTGGCCGCACGCGTCCCGGCTGGTCGAGCTTGTCGAGACCGGCGAGCTCGACCACCGGGCCGCTCGGATCAGCCCTTGAAGCCGCCTTCCTTGCATGCGGTCTCGTAGTTCTTGATCGCTGCCTCGACGGCCTTGGGGCGGGCGATGGAGCCGTCGAGCGCCTGGTCGAACGGTGCGCGGACCGCCTCGAGGTGCTCGATGCTCACCGCGTCCGCCTTGCCGATCAGCAGGCCGATCGTCTTGCTGATGGTGCTGAAGGCGCCCGTGAGCTCCTCGTTGAGCGGCGCCTGGACGGCAGGGGCGGCCGCGGTGACGTCGGTGACGAGCCGGGTCTTGAAGAACGCGTTGCACGACTCGACGAGGTCGTACTCGCCGGTGCTGATCGGGGCCTTGGCGACGGGCGACGGCACGACCGGCGTGACCTCTTCGCCAGAGGGCGCGAAGTCGCTGGCCATGCTCTCGAGGGCCGCGCATCCGGACAGCAGTAGTGCACAGGAGACCAGTGCGGCCGTCGCCCAGTTCTTGCTGGTGCTCACGATCTACTTCCCTCACGTCATCGGGTCAGAAAAGTGCGTTCGGTCGCACTCGCCCGCGAGTCTAGCGGCACCGCCGCAACAGAAGGCCAATCGTTGCCGCCGTGACGCGCGGGGCTCCCGGCACCAGGGCTGGCGTGGACCGGCATGGCACGCACTCGACGCCCAGGTCACCGGAGTGACCTGGGCGCCAAGGGCCGTGCGGGGCGGTTCGTCAGCGGTTGTCGTCGGCCGGCGGCTGGTCCTGCGGCGTGGAGGCCGCGGGAGGAACGTCAGGAGCCGTCGGTCCGGCGTTCGGTCCGGCGCTCGGCGGGGCCGTCGGGTATGGCTCCGCCGAGCGGAGCACGGTGAGCCGAGAGCGGTACTCGGCCTCGTCGATCTCCCCGCGAGCGAAGCGGGTACCCAGCAGCGTCACCGGGTCGGCACCGGCCGCGGCGTGCGCGGCCCACGGGCCGCCCCAGGCGCCGCGCGGGCCGCGCCGTGCGCGCCGGGCGATCAGGAAGACCACGGTCGCGAACAGCAGGAACCAGAGCAGCGGGAAGATGAAGAAGAACGGGCCGGGTCCGCCCCAGCCGTCGTGCGGCCCGTTGGCGAGGACCTCCGTCGTCGCGGTGAGCATGTCGACCTCCAGCATTCGGTTCGGCCGGTCGTTCCGGCCACAGCACCAGGCTGCCGCCGTCCGACGCCGGGGTCGTCAGCCCCGCGTACCTGCTCCCCTACACCCGTGGTGCCGGGTCGGCTCGGTCGCTCAGCCCGCCCACCCCGGCCGCACCAGCCCAGCCTCGTACGCGAGCACCACGAGCTGGGCGCGGTCGCGTGAACGGGTCTTCATGAGCACCCGGGAGACGTGCGTCTTCACGGTCGACTCGGAGAGGTACAGTCTGCCGGCGATCTCGTCGTTCGCCAGCCCGCCGGCCACCTCGACGAGCACCTCGCGCTCACGCGGCGTGAGCTCCGCGAGCGCGGGCACCGGCCGGACGTCGCGCGTCGCCTCCGCGACCTTGGCCAGCAGCCGCCGCGTCACCGTCGGCGACAGGAGCGCGTTGCCCGACGCCGCCACGCGCACCGCCCGCACCAGCTCGGCCGGCTCCGTGTCCTTGACGAGGAACCCCGAGGCGCCGGCACGGATGGCCTCCGTGACGTACTCGTCGAGCTCGAACGTCGTGACGACCACCACGTGCACACCCGCCGCCCGCGGCTCGGCGATGATCCGCCGCGTCGCCTCCAGCCCGTCCAGGCCTGGCATCCGGATGTCCATGAGCACCACCTGGGGCAGGTGCTCGAGGGTGAGCGCCACCGCGGCGTCGCCGGTGGCCGCCTGCGCGACGACGCGCATGTCGTCCTCGGAGTCGATGAGCGCGCGGAACCCGCCGCGCACCAGCGCCTGGTCGTCGGCAAGCAGGACGTCGATCATGCGGTGTCTCCGGTCTGGGATGTGTCTGATGCGTCGGCGGCTGAGCCTGTCGAAACCTGGGGCGAGCCATCGGGTACCGGGAGCCTTGCACGGACCTCCCACCCGGTGCCGTCCCCACGGGGCCCGGCTGTGAGCGACCCGCCTGCGCCCTCCACCCGTTCGCGCATCCCGAGGAGCCCGTAGCCGGGCTCGACTGGTCCTCCGGCGGGGAGGCCGTCGTCGGCCACCACCACCTCGACGCCGTCGTGCCTGGTCACCCGCAGGGTGACCCGGCGGGCCGAGGGCGCGTGCCTGCGCACGTTGGTCAGCGACTCCTGCACCACGCGGTGCACGACGCCGACGACGTGGTCGGGCAGGCCGCTCACGTCGGCGGCGAGCTCGACGGTGACGTCGAGCCCCTCGGCCCTGGCCTGGGCGGCCAGGGCGTGCAGGCCGGTGAGGTCCCAGGTGGGGGTGAGCGGGGCGGCGCCGTCGTGCAGCGTGTCCTGGGCGGGTGGGGAGGCGCCCTCACGGACTATGCCCAGCACCGTGCGGACCTCCGCGAGGGCGTCCTTGCTGGTGTCGCGGATGTTGGACAGCGCCTCCCTGGCCTGTCCTGGATTCTTCTCGAGCAGGTGCAGACCCACCCCGGCCTGGACGTTGATGGCCGACAGGGAGTGGGCGAGGACGTCGTGCAGCTCCCGCGCGATCCGGAGCCGCTCCGAGGCGACGGCGGTGCGCTCGCGCTCCGCTGCGGTGGCCCGGGCCGCCGCTCGCGCCGCCACCCGCCGCGTGATCCGGTCCCGCGCGGCGCTCGCGACGAGCAGCACGACGGCCAGCCATGCGGCCGCCGCGACGAGCGAGCCAGGGCTCAGCAACCAGCCGCCGTCGTCGGCGCCCCAGCCCGGGCCGTGACCAGGGCCCCACTCGCTGCGCGGCGGTCGCGGCTCATCGGTCAGGGCCTGTTCGACGCGCGGTGCGATCAGCGTGGCGACGGCACTCACGCCCCCGGCGAGCAGGGCCGCGCCCGACCACGCGATCAGGCGGGCCCGGCGCGCGTCGCCGCTGAGCATGACGCCGGCGAGCACGGCGACCGGCCCGAGGAAGACAGGTCCCCACGGGTAGCCGAGCAGCAGGAACGCGACGGTCGCCGCGACGGCGAGCGCAGCGGCGAGCGCTGGGCGCCGGGGCAGCAGGAACAGCAGCGCCGCCGGCGCGACCAGCAGCAGGAGGAACCCGAGGAGGCCGGGTTCCGAGGCCCAGGCCTGGCCGCGCGCGGCACCGAGCGAACCCAGGTTGGCGGCGAACGCCACGGCGACCGCGACGAACACGCGTGGTCGCGCGCGGTCGAACGGTCCGGGGGCGTGCGGGTCCGGGAGGGGGTCGCTCGTGGGACGGGTGGTGCCCAGCATGCTCGCACGCTACGCCCGGGCGGGCCCGGACGCGTCCGACCGCGGTACCGGTGCGTGTCGTACCCGGGTGCCGGGAGGGCGGCCCTGGTCAGGCGAAGCGGGCCGAGCGCTCGACCACCCGGCCTGCGCCGCGCCCGCCGTCGGCGTCCGGGTCCCAGGTGTACACCTCGGTGCCGGTGATGAAGACGTGCTCGGCCCGGGAGTCGGTGTCGAGCGGGTCGCCCGACCAGAGCACGACGTCGCCGTCGAGCCCCTCCTTGATGGCGCCCACCCGGTCGTCGAGGCCGAGGAACTCCGCTGGATTGGTCGTGATCGCCGCCAGGGCGGTCTCGCGCGGCAGCCCGTCGCGGGCCGCGAACGACGCCTGGTGCACCAGGAAGTTGATCGGGATCACCGGGTGGTCGGTGGTGATCGCGACGCGCACGCCGGCCGCCGCCATCACCGCGATGTTGCGGTTCGCGCGCTGCCGCACCTCGACCTTGGACCGGGAGACGAACATCGGGCCGTAGATGACCGGGATGTCCTTCTCGGCGAGCACGTCGGCGATGAGGTGACCCTCGGTGCCGTGGTTGATGACGAGCCGGTAGCCGAACTCCTCCGAGAGCCGGATGGCCGTCGCGATGTCGTCGGCGCGGTGCGTGTGCTGGTCCCAGGCGAGCTCGCCCGCGAGGACGCGCGCCAGCGTCTCCTTACCCAGGTCCCGCTCGAAGGGCTTGCCCTCGGCAGCGGCGGCGTCCCGCTTGGCGACGTAGTTCTGGGCGTCGACGAAGGCCGCGCGGATCACGTTGGCGACACCCAGGCGGGTGGACGGGAGCTGCTTCTTGTCACCGTAGACCCGCTTCGGGTTCTCGCCGAGCGCGCTCTTGACCGACACCGAGTCACTGATCACCTGCTCGTCCACGGTACGGCCGCCCCAGGTCTTGATCGCGACGGTCTGCCCGCCGATCGGGTTGCCCGAGCCGGGCTTGATGACCGCGGTAGTCACGCCGCCGGCGAGTGCGTCACGGAAGCCGTCCTCGTCCACCTGGATGGCGTCGAGCGCGCGGAACGCGGACCCGTTCGGGTCCGTCATCTCGTTGGTGTCGTTGCCCGCCCAGCCCTCGCCCTCCTCGTGGACGCCGAGGTGGCCGTGCCCCTCGACGAACCCGGGCAGGAGCCACCGGCCCTCCGCGTCGATCGTCCGCGTGCCCTCCGGCACTGCCACGTCCGGTCCGACGGCGGTGATGACGCCGTCCTCGATGAGGACCGTGCCGTTCTCGATGACGGTGGAGGCGACGGGGACGACGTGGGCGTTGACGATGGCGATGCTGGAGCGGGTTGTCATGGGTACATCATTACCCGGAGTAACGACGTGCCGGGACACACTCGTGGCGGCGGGCGCCCGTTCCGGCGGGTGTCAGCCCGTGGTCGCCGGGTTGGTCGCCTTCCCGTCGAGCCAGAGCGTGTCGGACTCGTCGCTGTGCGAGCCCGAGGTGCCCACGTGCTTCGTGCTGATCCGCGGCCCCTTGGTGATGACGTGGACGAGGGCCATGCCGTGCCCGCGGCCCAGGCCGTAGTCCTCCTTGAGCCACTCGAGGATCGGGGTCGCCTTGGTGGACGCGTCGAACCCGCGCTCCTCGGCAAGCTTGATGAGCTCGCGCGGCGTGTGCCCGGTCTTGGTCTCGACGGCGTCGAGGTAGGCCTGGAATGACATGGGACGGTCCCTTCGTACTGGGGTGAGGCGCCGGTCGGTACCACTATCTACCAGGACAGACGCCGTCGACAGGCGGGACTCATCGGTGAGAACGGGGTGGTGTTCGTCGAGGGCATCCGGCCCGAACACAACCCCGTCCTCGCGCGGCCGGGTCGTCCCCGGCAGCCGTATCCATAGACTCGAACCGTGGACTTCTACAACGCCTATGCCCACGGGTTCGCCCGGGTCGCGGCCTGCACCATCCCGGTCGCCGTCGCCGACCCCGCCGCGAACGCCGCGATGGTCCTGGACCAGGCACGGCAGCTGAACGACGACGGCGTAGCGGTAGCGGTGTTCCCCGAGCTCTGCCTGAGCGGCTACGCGATCGACGACCTGTTCATGCAGGACGTCCTCCTCGAGTCGGTGCTCGACGCGCTCGCCGGCATCCGGCAGGCCAGCCTCGAGCTGAGCACGATGATCGTCGTCGGCGCGCCGCTGCTGGTCGGCAGCCGCCTGCTGAACACCGCCGTCGTGGTGCACCGGGGCCGGATCCTCGGCGTCGCGCCCAAGTCCTACCTGCCGAACTACCGCGAGTTCTACGAGAAGCGCCAGTTCGCGTCCGGTGACGAGCACCGCGGCACCCTCACCCTGCTCGGCGAGGAGGTGCCGATCGGCGCCGACCTGATCTTCCGGGCCGACGACGTACGCGGCCTCGCCATCCACGTCGAGGTCTGCGAGGACATGTGGGTGCCCGTGCCACCGAGCGCGCTGGCGGCGCTCGCGGGCGCGACGGTGCTGCTGAACCTGTCGGCGAGCCCCGTCACCGTGGCGCGCGCCGAGGACCGGCGGCTGGTCGTCCGCAGCGGGAGCTACCGCTGCAGCGCCGCCTACGTCTACACGGCCGCCGGCCAGGGCGAGTCCAGCACCGACCTGTCGTGGGACGGCCAGACGATGGTCTACGAGGCAGGGGACCTGCTGGGCGAGACCGAACGCTTCCCCGACGGCGCCCGCGCCACCGTGGTCGACGTCGACCTGGACCGCCTGCGCCAGGAACGGCTCCGGCAGGGCACGTTCGACGACAACCGGCGCGGTCTGGGGATGGTCGCGGCGGGCTCGGCCGGTGACGACGGCGGATTCCGGGAGATCTCGTTCAGCGTCCAGCCGCCGCAGGGCGACATCGGCCTGCGGCGCAAGGTCGACCGCTTCCCCTTCGTGCCCGACGACGCCGAGCGGCTGGCCCTGGACTGCTACGAGGCCTACAACATCCAGGTCACCGGGCTCGAGCAGCGTCTGCGCGCCATCGGTCAGCCGAAGATCGTGATCGGCGTCAGCGGCGGACTCGACTCCACGCACGCCCTGATCGTCGCGGCCAAGGCCATGGACCGGCTCGGCAGGCCGCGTACCGACATCCACGCGTTCACGATGCCGGGCTTCGCCACGGGCAAGGAGACCAAGGACCGGGCGATCCGGCTCGCCGAGGCGCTCGGCGTGACGTTCCAGGAGCTCGACATCCGTCCGGCCGCCGAGCAGATGCTGCGGGACCTGGACCACCCGTACTCGGACGGCGTCAAGCAGTACGACGTCACCTTCGAGAACGTCCAGGCGGGCCTGCGCTACGACTACCTGTTCCGGCTCGCGAACCACCGCGGCGGCATAGTGCTCGGCACGGGTGACCTCTCCGAGCTGGCACTCGGCTGGTGCACGTACGGCGTCGGCGACCAGATGTCGCACTACGGCGTGAACGCGGGCGTGCCGAAGACGCTGATCCAGCACCTCATCCGCTGGACCGTCGACAGCGGCCAGTTCGCACCGGACGCGGACAGCCCGGTCAACGCCGTCCTGACGGAGATCCTGGAGCAGGAGATCACCCCCGAGCTGATCCCCACCGAGGAGGGCGAGACGCCGCAGTCCACCGAGGCGACGGTCGGCCCGTACGCCCTGCAGGACTTCACGCTGTTCCACGTGCTGCGCTACGGCTTCCGTCCGTCGAAGATCGCGTTCCTGGCCTGGCACGCCTGGCACGCGGTGGACGACGGCGACTGGCCGCCCGGCTTCCCCGCCGCGCGGCGCACCGCCTACGACCTGGCGACGATCCGGCGCTGGCTCGACGTGTTCGTGCGCAGGTTCTTCGCCTCGCAGTTCAAGCGGTCGGCCCTGCCGAACGGCCCGAAGGTGTCCCCGGGCGGCACCATGTCGCCCCGCGGCGACTGGCGGATGCCCTCGGACGCGACCCCCGCGGCCTGGCTGGCGGAGCTCGAGAAAAACGTTCCACAGGCCTGAGGTCTCTTTGCTGTGAGCGTGATCGTTGCGCCCGAAGCGGACTTCCCGTCGCGACGATCACGCCCACATCCTTGGCGGGTAGGGTGCCTCGTATGCCTGCTGTCTCCGTCGCCCTGGCTCGGCCCGGTAGCCGTCGCCTCGTCCGTGTGATCACCGTGTTCGCGGCCGTGCTCACCTTTGCGGCACTCCTGCTGATGGCTGGTCCGGCGAGCGCTCACGACCAGCTCCTGTCGTCCGATCCGAAGGACGGCGCGACGCTCGACGAGCACCCGGCGAGCATCTCGCTCACGTTCAGCTCGGCGCCGCTCGACACGGGTATCGAGGTCGCCCTGGTCGGTCCGGACGGCGTCACAGCACAGGGCCAGGACATCCAGGTCGACGACAAGGTCGTGACCGCGCAGCTCGCCGACGACCTGCCTGCCGGCCGCTACGACGTCGCATGGCACGTCGTCTCCTCCGACGGTCACCCGATCGACGGCGAGTTCGGCTACACGGTGGAGGCCGCGGCCGAACCCACGGCGACCCCGAGCGCCGTGGCCACCGAAGAGGACGAGCTGTCCACGCAGGAGGCCGAGCCCACCGACACCGCGCAGCCGACCACGCCGTCAGAGCTGGCCGGTGCCGGCAACGGTGCGGGTACCAGCGGGCTGGCCGTCACCGGCGGGATCGTCGCGGCGGTGCTCGTCGTGCTGGGCCTTGTGGTGATGATGCGGCGCAAGATCCTCGAGAACGACCGCCTGCGTCAGGCTCACGAGCACGACCCCGAGGGCCCGGAGGGCGAGAAGCCGAACGCGAACCCGGACGGCAAGCCCCGCGTCTGACCGCAAACCCGCCAGAACCTCAGGTCACGTGCGTGACCTGAGGTTCTGCATGTGGGAAGAGCTCACCACGGCGACGGGGCCGGCGGTGCCACGACCGTCGGGGTGTCGTTGCAGCTGATGACGTTCGGCAGATAGCGGGTCAGCCAGTTCGCGGGTCCGTCCCCCCACGGTGTGATCGTCTGCCCGTCGTTGCCGCCCAGGTCGGTGACCGTGAACTCCGAGCCGTTCTCGAAGTCCCAGTTGAACGCCCCGCAGTTGTTCACCCCGGCCCAGCCGACGTTGCGCGCGTCGACGTTCTCGAACGACGCCGACCCCGCCGTCCGGGCGCTGACCACCGAGGTCCCAGCGCCGTCGACCCGGACGTCCCGGACCCGCACGCCGTCGATCCGGTGCTCGTCCTTCACGCCGAACTCCGTGACGAGCATGATCGCGTTGTACGTGCTGTCGAGGTAGTGGTCGCCGGTGACGGTGATGTCCGCGTCGATGCTGCGGTCCAGCGCGTAGAACCAGAGCGATCCGAGGCCGATCCGCCAGTTCAGGTCGAGGCCGCCCGCCCGCGCGGTCGTGTTGTCGCGGAACGTGAGCGTGCCCTCGAACGGCTCCGCGCCGAAGCGCGCACCGGCGTGCAGCCCGGAACCCTCGCGCACCGGGTCGGCGACGAGGTTGCCCTCGACGGTGATGTCGCGGCCCCCGTAGATCGCGATGCCGTTCGCCAGCACCGGCGTCTGCACGGTGTTGCGGGCGAACGTGTTGCCGCTGTTCTGGTCGACCTGCGCCCACATCGCCAGCGCGTCGTCGCCCGTGTTGCGGAAGAAGCTGTTCGTCACGGACGAGCCGGTCACGCCGCGGTGGAAGTTCACGCCGTCCCCGATCTGGTCGGCGACGACGACGTCGGAGACGTGCGTGTTCGACATCGGGCCGTCGAACCACAGGCCCACCTTGGTGCGGTGGATGTACAGGTCGGAGACGGTGGAGTCGCTCATCGCCCCGCCGATGCCGTTGACCTGGTCGGTGTCGATGCGCTCGCGGACGTCCCCGACGATCGCGAAGCCGGACAGGTGCACGTCGGCCGAGCCGCCGTCCTCGGCGTACCTCCCGTAGAAGCCGACGCCGGTGTGCACCGAACCGTCGGGCGCCGGCTCGGCCAGCTCGACCTCCCGGCCGCGGACGATCGAGTGCCAGCTCCCCGCGCCCCGGACGGTCACGTCGTCGACCACGACGTGCCGGTTGACCTGGAAGGTGCCCGCAGGGATCCACAGGGTGCGGTCGTGGGCCGACGCCCAGTCGACGGCGCGCTGGAACGCGGCACCGGAGTCCCGGCGGCCGGTCGGGTCGGCGCCGAACCGCAGCACGCTCACCGCCCCGCGGGGCCTGGCCTCCGGCCGTCCGACGAGCTCGGAGTCGAGCAGGTCGATCGTCGTGTGGTCCGCCGTGGCGCCGCGGGGGACCGAGAGGCGCACCACGTCGCCGGCGCGGTAGGTCTTGCCGAGCAGGAGGCGCTGCTCGTCGTAGAAGTGGCTGGGGCGGAACGGCTTGACGAGCCAGTCGGGCGTCGTGGTGCCCGGCACGCAGGCGCACTCCGGGTACCACCAGTCGGGCTGCGTGAGGTCGGCCCGCGGGTCGTTGGTGAACGGGTACGCGTTGTACAGCCAGGCGTACTCGGAGGTCAGCCGCAGCGCTCGGGCCGGTCCCGCGGGCGTGAGGTGGCCGCGGTGCGCCCGCAGCACCCGTACGTCCAGCGGCGACGTGATCCCGCCGCCCTCCGGGGCGTCGGGGATCGAGTAGCGCACGGTGATCGCGTCCGCGTCGGCGGGCAGGGTGAAGTCGACGTACTCACCCTCGGTGAGCTGTACGGCCGAGCGCCCTGACGCCTCCGCCGCGAGCGTGTAGGCGTCCCGGCTCGGGGCGAGCACGGTGCCGGTGGTGACGGCGTGCTCCGCCTCCTGCTCGAGGAACGGCACGTCCGCCCCGCGGCCGGCGACGAGCGCGGGGTCGAGCCCGGCGCGGGTGACGACCGGGTCGTCCGCCGGGTCGGGCCGCGACGTGGCGGACGCCGTCGCCGTCGTGGCAGCGGTCGCGAGAAGGACGCCGGCCACCACGCCCGCGGCGAGCCGCGCGTCGAGGGATCGTCGGGTCCGGGCGGGACGAGGTGGGGGAGCAAGGCGTGTCATCGTCGACTCGACTCTGTAGGGGCCGGCCCAGGGCCGACTGGCTGGCGCCGGCCGAGGGCCGGGCGGCTGCGCTGCCGCATGCCGAGCGTAGGTCGGGGACCGGGCCCAGGCAACCACTTCTATCGAAATTCTTCAGATATACATCGACTTCTTGCATCAGTGATGCAAGTGGTTGCGTGCTGGCGCCGCGCTACCGCGGTGCCCGGACCGCCAGGATCACCGTCACCACGGCGGGCAGGAGCAGGACGGCGCCCGCCGTGTTCACCGCCTGGAACCCGCCCCACGCGAGGAGCGGGCCGGCCAGGGCGGCGGCGCCTGCGCCGAAGTAGTTCATCAGCGCATCCGTTGCGCCCTGCAGCGGCAGCTTGACCTGCGGCTCCGCCACGGACGCCAGCACCGCCGACGACGCGATGACGCACGCCGACCAGCCGAGCCCGAGCAGCACGAGGGCCACCGCCGTGAGCACCTCGGTATCGAGCGCCGGGCCGGCGGCGCTGTGTCCTGCATGTTCGCCTGCGTGCGCGCCGGAACCCGCGTCGGCGTCCGGCACCATCGCCGCGGCCAGGAAGCCGAGGACCACCGCAGCACCCTGCAGCAGCAGCCCGCCGACGGCGACCCGCAGCGGGCCGAAGCGATCGGACAGCCACCCGAACACCGGGCTGAACGCGAACATCCCCAGCACGTGCAGGCTGATCACGATGCCCACGAGCTGCAGCGACATCCCGCCGTGCTGCATGTGCACCGGCGTCATCACCATCACCATGATCATCACGCCGTGCGCGACAGCGGTGGTCACCACCGCGAACCGCGCCCTGGGGTGCGCCCAGGCCCACCGCAGCGCCGAGAGGGCCCCGGTCCGCCGGGGCTCGGCGCGCGCGGCGCGGTCAGCACGCTTGCCGATCCGCCCGACGGCGGTGGTGGCGGCCGCGACCGCAGTGCCCACCGCCGCGTTGCTCACCGGGTCCCGGTACAGGGCCGCGAGCACCAGCCCGGCCAGCAGGTACGCGACGATCGAGAAGAGGTACGGGCCGCCGAGGGCCGGCACGCCGAACCCGCTGCCGACCACCGCACCGGGCGCCGCGAGGTTGGGCCCCACGACGGAGCCGACGGTGGTGGACCACAGGACCACCGACATGGTCCGGGCCCGGGTACCCGAACCCACGTTGTCCGCCGCCGCGTACCGCGACTGCAGGTTGGTCGCGTTGGCCACGCCGTAGAGCGTGAGGCCCACGAGCAGCACGACGAGCTGCCCCACGACGGCCGCCGTGACGATGAGCAGCGCACCCACCGTGGAGAGGGCGTAGCCGAGCGACAGCGCCCAGCGGCGTCCGCGCACCTGGGCGAGCGTCGCGAGCGGGATCGAGGCGACGGCAGCGGCGAGCACGCCGACGGCCTGTGCGAGGCCGGCCATGGAGGTGCCGCCGAGGCTCTCGGCGAGCAGCGCACCGACGGCAGCACCGGAGGCGACGCCGACTCCGGCCAGCAGGTTGCTGAACACGAGCACGACCAGGTTGCGGCGCGCGTGCGGGGCGTCCGCGGGGGCCGGAGCAGCGGGCCCTGCGGTGCCCGCAGAGGTGTCGTCGGAGGCGTCCTGGGAGGTGTTCACGACGCCTCCGGCGGTGGCCGGAAGCTCGTTCGGCGGTTTCTCCACGATTTCCTCTCATTGGCGCGGGACTACTGGAACGGTAGACGCCTATGGGTTGCGGAAGTCATCGGATAGTGCGGGGTGACACTGCTCCGGGAGGCCCTTCACCGTCGTCGTCCACAGGCTCGTACACAGGTTCGCGTCCTCTGAGAGCAGAAAGTTACCCACGACTCGCCGTGGAAGTACCCGTTCTCCGCGAATTCCTGCCGATCTGCTGGCAGTATGGGGCCTCGTCGTCGGGCGGGTACCGCCGCACGACGTGACCGAAGAAGGGAACCGCATGTCGCTCAACAAGTCCGAGCTCGTCTCGGCCATCGCCAGCAAGGCCGAGATCAACAAGACCGAGGCCGAGGCCGCGCTCAACGCCTTCCAGGAGGTGCTGATCGAGTCGCTCGCCAAGGGCGAGGCCGTCAAGGTGACTGGCTTCCTCTCGGCCGAGCGCGTCGAGCGTGCCGCCCGCACGGGTCGCAACCCGCGCACCGGCGAGGAGATCCAGATCCCGGCGAACTTCGGTGTCAAGATCAGCGCCGGCTCGCTGCTGAAGAAGGCCGTCGCGAAGTGACGCTTCGCCGCTGATTTTTGTAGCGAGGCGAAGGCCCGGCTCCCAGTACGGGGGTCGGGCCTTCGTATGTCCGGGGTGCGGCAGGCGTCGCGTTCAGAGGTCGCCCTTGCGCTCCAGGTACTTCATCGCCAGCCAGCCCATCGGCACGCGGCCCCAGTAGGTGCACAGGCGGTACAGGATGGTCACGGAGAACGCGATGGTGGCCGGCACACCGGCGGCCGTCAGACCGGCCGTCAGGGCGCCCTCGACACCGCCCAGACCGCCGGGGGTCGGGATGAGCGCGCCGAGCGCGTTGCCCACGAGGTTGACCAGGGCGATGTCGACCAGCGAGAGCGACTGCCCGAACGCCGCGAGGCAGCACCACAGGGCGATGATGTAGCCCAACGTCATGATCAGGTTCCCCGCCACACCGAGCGCGAGCCGGCCGGGGTGGCTCAGCATCTGGGCCAGGCGGGGCCACACCTGCCGCAGCCTCGGTGCGATGTACCCCATGCCCCACCGCCGTACCGGCGGCACCAGCAGCGTCGCGACGACGACCACCGCTATGCCTGCCAGGGTGATCAGCACCGCGGGCGACGGCAGCTCCACGAGGGCGCCCGACCCCGTGAAGATCGACAGGGCGACGAGCAGCAGCACCGTGACGACGAACTGCGACACCTGGACCAGCGCGACGGTGGCGACGGCCATCGACATGGTCACCCCGCGCTGCGTCAGCAGGCGCAGGTTCAGCGCCGCCGGGCCGATGCCGGCGGGAGCCGCCAGAGCGACGAACGAGCCCGCCGCGGCAGTGCACGTGGCTCGCACGATCGGCACGCGGACCGGTGAGAACGCGACGAGCGTGAGCCCGGCGCCGAACCAGGTGAGGACGGCGAGCGCGAACGCAACGGCGATCCACCACGGGTTGGCCGCGCGCACGGCCTCCGCGATCTCGTTGAAGTTGATGGTGGTCACGATCACGGCGACCGCGATGATCATCAGCGTCGTGGTGAGCACGGTGCGCGCGCTGAACCGGGAGATGCGCTGCGGCTGCACGCTCGCCTCGGGCAGGCGCTCCACCAGGGCGCCCCGCAGCTCGCCCAGGAGGCCCTTCGCCCGGCGCACCTCCTCGCGGGTGGTCCGCGGCAGGGCTATCGACTGGATCAGGGGCCCGATGGCGGCGATGTCGGCGTCGGGCAGCGCGCGGACCGCCGACGCGACGGCGCGCCGTGGCCCCACCCGCAGCCCGATGAGGGCGAGCATCTGCACGAGGTCGAGGCGTCGTGAGAGCGGCGGCGACGCGATGTCGCCCTGCTCCCAGCCGGTGATCCACACGTGCGGGTCGCCGTTGGCGTCGCGGTGGGTGAGCAGGACGTCCTGCGTCAGCGCGCGGTGCGTGAGGCCCGCCGCGTGGGCCCGGCCGAGCTGCTCCCAGGCCTCGGCGATGACGTCGTCGTCCACGTCGTCGTCGGGCAGGTCGCGGAGCGACAGCGCCGGGGAGGCGTGCTCGAGGACGAGCGCTATCGAGTCGCCGAACTCGCCGATCCCCAGGAGCCGGGGGGTGCGGACACCGGCGGCGGTCGCGGCGTAGGACAGGAGGGCGGTGCGCTCGGCGACTGCCTTGAGCGAGATGGCGGCCCGGCCCTCGATCCCGCGCAGGCGCAGGGCCCGCCACAGGCGCGTGATGAGCCCGACGACCTGGCGGTCGCCGTCGAGCACCACCACGTCACGGCGGACGCCGTCGTCGCAGTAGAGGGCGTACACGCGGTTGCCGTCCCCGCGGCTCAGGGCGAGCGCCACCGGGTCGTCGGGTGTGGCGTCCGGGGTGCCGGTCCCGGCGGACGCGGTGGCCTCGTCGCCGGTCGGTACGGGCTGCGCGTGCACCCGGGCCAGCGACGTCGGCACGAAGCCGGCGCGGCGCACGGCGGTCACGAGGTCGGGCCCATACGCGCGCTCGCTGCGCGTGCCCGACACGTACTGCACCGACGATCCGGCGAGCCGGCCGAGCAGCAGCGCGACGAGCACCCCAGGCAGCGAGACCTGGCCCGTGATCAGCACGATCAGCAGGGCCGCGAACATCAGGTTCCACGAGATGCGGACGGTCCGGCGTCGCGTGGCGGGGCCAGCGACCGTGAGCATCGCCGTCAGGGCGACCGCGTACTCCGGGATGGCCAGCACGTAGCCGGTGCCGCTCTCCCACACCGACATACCGCGCACGAGCTCGTCCGAGCCGAGCTGGTGCAGCAGGACGGTGGTGAGGACACCCAGCACCAGGCCGAGGGCGGCGCCGACTATCGACTCGATGATCTGCCTGCCCAGGCGGCGGACCGCCAGCTCGATCATCACGGCCACCGGGGCGAACATGCTGACCAGCCCCTGCAGCACCGCTACCGGGACGAACAGGATGTCGGCCAGCAGGTCGTTGAAGCTCCGGACGTCCTCGGTGACGCCCTCCGTGGTGCCGTGCGCGACCACCGAGAGGATCAGGACGCCCGCGACGCCCAGGGCGCACCCGATCATCCAGACCAGCGCACGCGGGTGCCGGACACGCTCCTCAGGCGTGTCGACGACGTCGACCGGGTCGGACCCGGCCGGCGCGGTGTCCGGAGCGTCGGACAGATCGGCACCGGCGCCGACGCGGCCGGTGCTCGAGTTGGACATGTCTCGGATTCTAAGGGGGTTGGGCCGCACATGACCGGAGGAGCGGTGGCGACACCCATTTCTTTTCCAGGACGGGCCAGGGCGGGTCGGAGTGGGTCAGGTCAGGTCGGTGAAGTCCCTCGTACTGCCCTGCCCGGGATCAGCGGATCCCCAGGGCCTCGCGCCACTCCGCGGGTACGAAGGCATAGCCGACGAACGCCACGACGTCGAGCAGGGTATGGGCGACGACCAGCGGGATCACGCGGCGCCGCCCGTCGGGCTGGAACCTCGGCGACGTGTAGAACCACGAGAAGACGACGCCCATCACCACGTTCCCGATGAACGGTCCGATGCCCTGGTACAGGTGGTACGACCCGCGCAGGAGCGAGCTGGCCACGATGAACTTCATCCGGTTCCAGCCGAGCTCCCGCGTGCGCTCGTAGAGGTAGCCGACGGCGATCACCTCCTCGAGCAGCCCGTTCTGGAACGCGCTGAGCAGCAGCACCGGGACGGTCCACCAGTGGGTGTCCAGGGCACTGGCCTGCACCTCGACGGTGATGCCGAGCGCGCGCCCGAGGACGTAGAACGCGAGCCCCGGGATGCCTATCGCCGCGGCCAGGGCCACGCCCCAGCCGAGGTCGCGGCCCGGGCGGGACCGGTCGAGGCCGAGGCTGCGGACCGCGCTGCGGCCCGGCCCGCTGAGCAGGTACAGCGCCAGCGCCACCGGCACCAGTGCGAAGCCGATGCTCAGCAGCTGGTAGACGAGGTCGAGGTAGGGGCGCTCGGACTGGCTCGCGTTGAGCGTGGCGGTCTGCTCGCCGAGCGGCGGGCCTGCGGTGAGGCGGGCCGCGATGTTGACGAGCGCGTAGACCGCCGACTGGCCCAGGCTGAGCCCGAGCACTATCCAGACCTCGGCGGCGACACGACGGTTGGAGGACACGGCCCGTTTATAGCAGCCGCCGCTGGGCGCGGGCCGTGCCCACGCCCAGCGGCGGTCGCCGTCGGGCCCGCTGGTCCTGGCTCAGGCCCGGTTCGAGGCGCGCCTGACGAAGTCCGCGAGGTCCGCCGCCTGCGCCACCCGGGACTCCTGGTGGATGTACATCATGTGGCCGGCCGGGTACACCCGGGTCTCGATGCGGTCGCGGTAGGACGCCGGGATCGCCATCTGGTCGAGGCTGTACTCGATGGCCTCGACCGGGACGCCGCCGTCGTACCGGCCCATGGCGATGTGCACCTGGAGGTGCGGGTTGATGATCATCGCCGTCGCGAGCTTGTCGGCGACGTCGACGGCCTGGCCCTCGAACTCCTTGTACGACCAGGGGTGCACCTGGCGGGACAGCACCTCGTAGATCGCGTCGTTCTCGTACTCGAGCTCGCCCCGCAGGTAGTGGTGCAGCGCCGCGGTGTACGGCCCGGACGTGGCGGACATGAACGGGTCGTACGGCATCTGCTCGTGGATGTAGTGGTCGGCCGGCCCGGTGAACCGGGTGTCGAGGCGGCCCGTGACCAGGCGGCGCGAGCGCAGCAGCTCCGCGTAGACGCGGGTGTGCTCGAGCCGCAGGTTGGCGCGGTCGACGTAGTCCTCGCTGAGCCCGGTCAGGGAGGCGATCTTCGTGACGGCGGCGGCACGCTCGTCGTCGGGCACGCGCGCCCCGCGGGCCAGGACCGAGGCGTACGTCTCCGCCCAGTCCCGCGCCTCGGCGACGACGTCGTCCATCGTGCGGTCGCCGAGGAGGCCGTGGTACTGCGCCGTCGCGGCGTAGAGCGGCAGGAACAGGGGGTGCGGCAGGTTGGAGTGCTCGCCGTCGAACAGGGCCTCCATGTTCAGCGCCGGAGCCACCAGCATGACGCCGTTGAAGAACATCCCGAAGCGCTGCTGCAGGTACTCGGCCAGCGCCGCCCCGCGGGTGCCGCCGTACGACTCGCCGATGAGGAACTTGGGGCTCATCCACCGGTCGTTGCGGCTCGTCCACAGGCGGATGATCTCTCCCACGGACTCCAGGTCACCCGTGAACCCGTGGAACGGCTTGGCCTGCTCGCCCTCGGTCGCCCGCGAGTAGCCGGTGGAGACCGGGTCGATGAACACGAGGTCGGAGACGTGCAGCAGGGTCTCCAGGTTGTCGACCAGCCCGTACGGCGGTGCGGTCAGGTTGCCGACGTCGCCCGAGTCGACCCGGCGCGGGCCGAGCAGCCCCAGGTGCAGCCAGACCGACGACGAGCCCGGGCCGCCGTTGAACGCGAACGTCACCGGGCGGCGCGTCACGTCGGCGTCGTCGAGCGTGTAGTACGTGATCGAGACCTCGGCCTTGGGCTTGCGGCCGTCGTACTTCTCGTCCTTGTGGACCTCCTGGCGCAGCACCACGCGGCCGGTCGTCGCGCTGTAGGCCAGGTCGCCCTGCGGGGTGTGCAGGGTGTGCCGCGTGGTGACGAGGTCGTCGGTGGGTTCGGGCTTCTTCGGGGTGTCCGTCGTGTCGCCGGGCTGGGTGGTCTTCTTCTCGTCATCCGTCACGCCGGGAACCTATCGCGCGGGACGGGCGGTCTCCAGGCTTAATCCTCGGTCGCGAGCACGGCGGGGCAGCCCGCGTGCCGTGCCGCCTCCGCCAGCAGCTCCGATCTCCCTTGCGCTCAACATCGGCCCTCTGGCAAACTGGTTTGCAGTACAAACCAGTTTGAGAGGCGAGGAGCCCACCATGGCGAGCGACCCGACGTCGGACAGACCAGCGGAACCGGGCGACCCCGCGGGGCTCGACCCCGCCGAGATGCTGCGGATGATCCGGCAGCAGCAGGAGGCGGCACGGGACGCTACCGAACCGGACGGTCGCGTGCTGTTCGGCGCCTGGGGCCTCGCGTGGCTGATCGGCTACCTGGCCATGTGGTCCACGGCCCGCGACACGGGCGTGCCAGCGGCCTGGGCCGGCTGGGTGCTCGCCGGGTGCATCGTCGGCGCGACGGGACTCACCGTCGTGCACAGCGTCACCCGGACCTCCGGCACGCGCGGTGCGAGCGCCCGGGTCGGCGCGATGTACGGCTGGACCTGGTTCCTCGCGTTCACGGCCTTCGGTGTCCTGCTGGGCGCCATGGGAGACGCGGGTGCGTCGACCGAGGTCCAGGCGATCGCCGCGAACGGGTTCGCGTGCGTGATCGTCGGCCTCCTGTACCTCGCCGGCGGCATGCTCTTCGAGGAGACCCGGATGTACGCCATCGGCGGCTGGATGCTGGTCACGGCGGTGCTCGCCGCGTTCGCCGGGATGCCGAACACCTACCTCGTGATGGCCGTCGCGGGTGGTGGCGGGTTCCTGGCCATGGTCGCGGTGGAGCAGGTGATCCGCGCGCGGCGTCGATCACCCGGGACCGGAGAGTGGACGGAGGGCGGTGGGCGGGATGCCTGAGGAGCTCGATCCCGTGATCCACGCCCCCGCGCGCCTGCGGGTGGTGGCCTCGCTCGCGGCCCTGGGCCGCGGGGACGAGGTCGCCTTCCCCAAGCTGCGGAAGCTGCTCGACATGACCGCCGGGAACCTGTCGACCCACCTGCGCAAGCTGGAGGACGCCGGGTACGTGCGGGTCACCAAGACCCACGAGGGCAGGGTGCCTGCGACCTACCTGGCCCTCACCGATACCGGCCGCACCGCGTTCGCGGACTACCAGGCGGCACTGATGGACCTTCTGAAGGGAGCACAGGGATGAGTGCGGTTGAGGTGAGGGGTGTGACGCGGAGCTTCGGCGACGTCGTCGCCCTCGACGATGTCTCGCTGGAGGTGGGGCACGGGGAGCTGGTGGGCATGCTCGGCCCCAACGGGGCCGGCAAGTCCACGCTGCTGTCGCTGGTCAGCGGCCAGCGGCGGCCCGACGCCGGGGTGGTGCGCCTGACCGGCCGCGACCCGCGGGACGCCCGGGCGCGCACCGTGCTCGGCCTGACCCCGCAGGAGACGGGCCTGCCCGCGACGCTGCGGGTCCGCGAGGTCGTCGACTTCGTGGGCGGCCACTACCCCGACCCCGTGGCGACGGACGAGCTGCTGGAGCAGTTCGGGCTCGCCGACCTGGGCAAGCGCCAGACCGGTTCGCTGTCCGGCGGGCAGAAGCGGCGGCTCGCCGTCGCCATGTCCCTGGTGGGCCGCCCGAGCGTCGTGCTGCTCGACGAGCCGACCACCGGGCTCGACGTCTCCGGCCGCACCGCGCTCTGGGACGCCATCCGGGAGTACCACGCCAAGGGTGGGACGGTGCTGCTCACCTCCCACTACCTGGAGGAGGTGCAGGCGCTCGCGGAACGCGTGGTCGTGATCGACCACGGCAAGGTGCTGGCCGACGACTCCCTCGAGACGATCCTCTCCCGGGTCGGCGCCCGCCGCGTGCAGTTCACCGACGCCGCCGGGACGCGGCAGGAGCACCTCGTCCCCGACTCGGACGCCTTCGTGCGGGACCTGGTCGCCTCCGGCGCGGAGTTCCGCGACCTGGAGATCCGCGGGGCGTCCCTGGAGGAAGCGTTCGGCCAGCTGGTCAACCACGAGGCGACAGAAGGAGCGGTGCGATGAGCGCGGCGGTGAGCACGACGACGTCGGGCAGCGGGACAGGCAGCGGGCACACCCAGCCCTTCCTGAAGCTGTCCTGGCTGCACCTGAAGTACCAGTTCCTGGAGACCGTCCGGATCCCCATCGCGGTGCTCGGGAACGTGCTGTTCCCTTCGCTGTCGATGTTCTTCTTCGTCGTGCCGCAGACGGCGGTCGCGGGCAACCCCCTGTTCGCGACGACCGCCGTCGCCAGTCTCGCGCTCTTCGCGGTCTGCTCGGCGAGCCTGTTCACCTACGGCCTCGGGGTGGCCGAGGACCGGCAGCTGCCGTTCTACCCGTTCCTGCGGTCGCTGCCGACCGGGGCCGGCCCGCAGATGGTGGCGCGTGTGCTGAACGGCGGGATCTTCTCGCTGTTCGGCGTGCTGCCGCTGATCATCATCGGCTGGCTCTTCACGGCGGCCACCGTGACACCCGGGCAGCTGCTCGTCGGTATCGGGACCATCCTGGCCGTCTCCGTGCCGTTCGTGCTGCTGGGTATGGCGATCGGGTACGCGCTCTCGGCCAAGGCGGCGCTGCCCGTCGTGCAGATCATCCTGTTCCCGCTGGCCTTCGCGGGCGGGCTCTTCCTGCCGCCGCAGATGTTCCCCGGCTGGCTCGACGCGATCTCGATGGCAACGCCCACCCGGGCCGGTCGCGACCTGCTGGTGCAGGCCACGACGGGCGCGGAGGCCTACGCCCTGGCACTCCCGGTCCTGGCCGGGTGGACGCTGCTGTTCGTCGTGCTCGCGATCGTCGCCTACCGCAACGACGAGGGCCGTCGCTTCCGCTGAGCCGGTGGTCGCCCTACTCCGCGCGGCGGAGCCGCAGGGAGTTCAGCACCACCAGTACCGAGCTCGCCGCCATCGCTCCGCCCGCGATCATCGGGCTGAGCAGGCCCGCCGCCGCCAGCGGGATCGCCGCGACGTTGTACGCGAACGCCCAGAACAGGTTCTGCTTGATGACCCGCAGAGTCTTCCGGGACAGGCGTACGGCGCTCGCGGCGGCCCGCAGGTCGCCGCGGACCAGCGTGATGTCGCTCGCCTCGATCGCCACGTCGGTCCCGGTGCCCATGGCGAGACCGAGGTCGGCGGTGGCGAGCGCGGCGGCGTCGTTCACGCCGTCGCCCACCATCGCCACCGTGCGGCCCTCGGCCCGGAGCCGGGCCACCACCGTGGCCTTGTCCGCCGGCAGCACGCGGGCTATGACGTCAGCGTCGGGGATGCCGACGGCCCGCGCGGCGACGAGGGCGGCGCCCTCCGAGTCGCCGGTCAGCAGGTACGGTCGCAGGCCCAGCTCCCGGAGCTCGGCGACTGCCTGCGCCGACGTCGGCTTGGCCGGGTCGCGCAGCGCGATCACGCCGCGGGCGGCCCCGTTCCAGGCCACGGCCACCGCGGTGGCCCCAGACTCCTCCTGCTGCCGGACGGCGGTCCGCACCTCCTCCGGGACGGTCACCCCCTGCTCGACGAGCCAGGCGGGGCGGCCCACCAGGACACGGCGGGTGTTCAGCGCCCCGCCGAGGGCCAGGCCGGAGTGCGCACGCCGGACGAGACCTTCGACACCGCCGCCCGGGTGGGCGATGAAGCCCGTGACCTCGAGCGGCGTCCCGGTCTCCGGCTCGCCGGCCGAGCGTCCGGCGGCGGTGATCGCCTGCGCGATGGGGTGCTCGCTCAGGGACTCGACGGCGGCCGCGTAGCGCAGGACGTCCGGGGCGTCGGTGAGGTGGTTGGCGTCGGTCTCGACGGTCTCGGCCGCAGCGGGCTGCCGTCCGGCGCCCCACACGTCGACCACCCGCATGCGGCCCTCGGTGACGGTGCCGGTCTTGTCGAGCACCACAGTGTCCACGCGGCGCGTGCTCTCCAGGATCTCCGGGCCGCGGATCAGCACGCCGAGCTGGGCGCCGCGGCCGGTGCCGACCAGGATCGCCGTCGGCGTTGCCAGCCCGAGGGCGCAGGGGCACGCGATGATCAGCACCGCGACGGCGGCGGTGAACGCCGCCTCGACGTCGCGGGTCGTGGCCAGCCAGCCGACCAGCGTCAGCACGGCCACCACGAGCACCACCGGCACGAACACCGCGGAGATGCGGTCCGCGAGCCGCGCCACAGGGGCCTTGCCCGTCTGCGCCTGGGCGACGAGCCGCCCGATACGGGCCAGCATCGTGTCCTCACCCACGCGGGTCGCGCGCACGAGCAGGTGTCCCGAGGTGCTCACCGTTCCGCCGACGACGTCGTCGCCGGGCGTCACGTCGACGGGCACCGGTTCGCCGGTGACCAGGGAGGTGTCGAGGGCTGAGGTGCCCTCCACCACTGTCCCGTCCGTGGCCACGGTTCCGCCGGGGCGGACCGCGAACACGTCTCCGACCTGCAGGGCGGCGACGGGCACTGCAGCGGTGCGCCAGCCGCCGTCGGCGAGGCGCAGGGGCGTGCCGTCCGGGCCGAGCGTGATGCGCTCCGCGTCCTTGGCGCCCAGGCTCAGCAGGGCGCGCAGGGCGTCTCCGGCGCGGCGCCGCGACCGGTGCTCGGCGTACCGCCCGGCCAGGAGGAACGTGGTGACCACCGCGCCGACCTCGAAGTACAGTCCGGGGCCCGCACCTTCACCCGCCGGCCTGAGCGTGTCGGCGACCAGCACCCACAGCGACCACAGGGTCGCCGCGAGGACACCGATGGACACGAGCGTGTCCATGGTGGAGCTCGTGTGCCGGGCGGCTCGCACGGCGGCGGTGTGGAACGGCCAGGCACCCCACGCGACCACGGGCAGAGCCAGGGCGGCGACCGCCCACTCGCTGCCAGGGAACGCCAGCGCCGGAACCATCGACAGCAGCAGCACAGGGGCCGTCAGCGCCGCCGAGACGCGCAGCCGGCGGAGGAGGTCGGCGCCGCGGTACTCGGCGCCGACCGCCCCCGGGGTCTCGTCCGAACCGTCGGCGGACTCTGACCCGTCGACGGCGCCCGTCCCAGCTACGGCGCCCGACGACGTCCGGCGCCGTGTCACCCGTGCCTCGTACCCGGCGGACTCGACGGCGTCGACCAGGTCCTGGTCGGTAACCGCCTCCGATAGCACGACGTGCGCCGACTCCAGCGGCAGGTTCACGGTGGCGGCGACCCCGTCGAGCCGGTTGAGCTTGCGCTCGACCCGGGCAACGCACGAGGCGCAGGTCATCCCGGACACGGCGAGCTCGACCTCGCCGACGAGATGCGGCGCTTCAACGACAGTCACGGTTCTCCTGTGAGTGGGGCGTCGGACGCGGTCGTCCTCGAGGCCTGGGCTGCTCAGGACGAGATGATCGGCAGCGACCGGTTCGCCTGGCGGGCCGGGGCCTGCGCCGCCGACTCGGCGGCTACCGCGTTCTCGAGCACCTCGACGTCGGTCACGTCGTAGCCTGCCTCGTCCACCGCGTCCCGCAGCGGTGCCTCGGCAAGGGGCAGCTTGGAGATCACGCGCACCAGCGAGGTGTCGCCGGCGTGCAGCTCGACACTGACGTCCTGGACGTCCGGGACGCCCTTGAGCTCGTTGGTCACGGCGGACACGCAGTGCCCGCAGGTCATACCGGTCACGGCAAGCTTGGTCACGGTGGTCATATCGTCTCCTCGGATGGCGGGCTGATCGGCACGCGGCTGGTTGGCATTCACATGCGGACGAGGCGAGCGATCGCCTCGGCGGCTTCCTTGACCTTGGCGGCACCATCGTCGTCGGACGCCTTGGCCGCGTCCACCACGCAGTGCCCCAGGTGATCCTCGACCAGAGCGAGGCTCACCGCCTGCAGGGCCTTCGTCACGGCGCTCACCTGGGTGAGCACGTCGATGCAGTACGCGTCCTCGTCGATCATGCGCGCGATGCCGCGCACCTGTCCCTCGATACGGCGCATCCGCTTGAGGTAAGCGGGCTTGTCGGACGCGTAGCCGTGCGGTTCGTCGTGCGAACCGGCCGAGCCGTGGTCCGGCTCGTGGTGGTCATGCTGCCCGACGGCGACCAGTGCCGCCTCGGTGGTCTCCGTCGCCTCGGTCATCCCTCCATCAGATACCCCGAGGGGGTAGACAGTCAAACGCCCAGGCTGCGAGCTCGCGCCTGGGCCCGCTCGCCACCGGGGTCCTCGCCGAGCAGGAGGTGGGCGTCTCGACGAGAACGTCCCGATGGCGACCAGAGGGGTCAGCGCGTCAGGTTGCCGATGATGATGGCGACGAGCGCCACCGCTGCCCAGAGCACCAGGCCCCAGCGCCACCAGAGGTTGAGCGTGAGCTTGTTGGGCGCGTCGAGCTGCATGGCCTCCTCGTCCGAGAGCGGCCGCGTCGCCCACCCGGCCTCGGTGGCTGTCGCCAGGCTGTACTTCAGGCCCCACGAGACCCGCAGCAGCCAGAACAGGTGGAAGTACGAGTAGCGCAGCACCAGGGCTCGCCCCGCGTCGAGCGGCGCAGTCTTGCTCTTGCTGCCCCAGCCGAAGAAGACCATGTTCGTTCCCTCATCTCGAACCCTGCGCACGGTGCGCAGGGCTCGCAGATTGTGACAGAACCTGGCATAGCGGTCAGTGGGTAGACCTCCCCACGGACAGTCCCCGTCGAGGATCCCGGTGCGGAGCCCGCAGGGATCAGGCGGACGCTGTCGCCGCCGCGCGTGCCGCCGCCGGCAGGGCATCGAGGATGCGCGACACCGCGGTGTCGTCGTGCGCGGCGGAGACGAACCAGGCCTCGAAGACCGACGGCGGCAGGTTGACCCCGGACTCCAGCATCGAGTGGAAGAACGGCGTGTACCGGTACGTCTCGGCGGCCTGGGCCTGCGCGTAGTCGCGCACGCCCGACGCCGCGGCCAGCGGGCCGAAGAACACCGAGAACAGGGAGCCCGCGCGCTGCACGCGGTGCTCCACGCCCGCGGCGGACAGGGCCGCGCCGACGGCGTCCGACAGCACCCGCGACACCTCGTTCACGTGGGCGTACACGGCGTCGTCGGCCAGCCGCAAGGTTGCCAGACCAGAGGCGACCGCCACGGGGTTACCCGACAGCGTGCCCGCCTGGTAGACGGGTCCGAGGGGCGCCAGGTGATCCATGATCGACGCCGGCCCGCCCAGCGCGGCCACCGGCATGCCGCCGCCGACCACCTTGCCGAACGTGAACAGGTCGGGCGTGTAGCCCTCGCCCCCCGCGGCACGGATGGCCTCGTTCTCGAGCCCCCACCAGCCGGACGGGCCCACGCGGAACCCCGTGAGCACCTCGTCCATGATGAACAGCGCGCCGTGCGTCGCCGTGATCCGCCGCAGCCCCTCGTTGAACCCCTCGGCGGGCGGCACCACACCCATGTTCGCGGGCGACGCCTCTGTGATGACGGCGGCGATCTCCGAGCCGCGCTGCGCGAACGCCGCCTCGACGGCCGCGAGGTCGTTGTAGGGCAGCACCAGCGTCTCGGCGGCGGTGGCCTCTGTCACGCCCGCCGAACCCGGCAGCGCGAGCGTCGCGACGCCGGAGCCGGCCTCGGCCAGCAGGGCGTCCATGTGCCCGTGGTAGCACCCGGCGAACTTCACGACGAGCGGCCGGCCCGTGACCCCGCGCGCGAGGCGGATGGCCGTCATCGTCGCCTCCGTACCCGTGGAGACGAGGCGGACGCGCTCGGCCGGCGGCACCCGCCGTCGGACCTCCTCCGCGAGGTCGACCTCCGCGACCGTGGGCGCGCCGAACGACAGGCCGCGCGCGGCGGCGTCCTGCACGGCGGCGACGACCTCGGGGCGTGCGTGCCCCAGCAGCGCCGGACCCCACGAGCAGACCAGGTCCACGTACTCGCGCCCTGCGACGTCCGTGACGTACGGACCGCTGGCGGACGCGAGGAACCGCGGGTCGCCACCCACGCTGCCGTAGGCGCGCACGGGCGAGTTCACACCGCCCGGGATCGCGCCCTGCGCACGCAGGAACGCCGCGTGGTTCGCCTCGGGCGCCCGACGCAGGGCCTGGGTCTCGATCACTTCGCTCACTTGATCCACTCCGCAATCTCCAGGGCCCAGTACGTGAGGATCACGTCAGCGCCCGCGCGCTTGATGCTCGTCACCGACTCCAGGACGGCCCGGTCGCGGTCGATCCAGCCGTTCGCGCCCGCCGCCTCGATCATCGCGTACTCGCCCGACACCTGGTACGCCGCCACCGGCACGTCGCTCCGGTCGGCGACCGCGCGCAGCACGTCCAGGTACGACCCGGCGGGCTTCACCATGACGATGTCGGCGCCCTCGGCGAGGTCCAGGTCGGCCTCGCGCAGGCCCTCGCGGGCGTTGGCGTAGTCCATCTGGTACGTCTTGCGGTCGCCCTTGAGCTCCGAGTCCACGGCCTCGCGGAACGGGCCGTAGTAGGCGCTCGCGTACTTGGCGCTGTAGGCAAGGATGCTCGTGTCGAGGAAGTCCGCGTCGTCCAGGGCGTCGCGGATCATCGCGACCTGGCCGTCCATCATGCCCGACGGCGAGATGACGTCCGCGCCCGCCCTCGCCTGCGCCACCGCCATGGAGGCGTAGCGGGCGAGCGTCGTGTCGTTGTCCACAGCCCCTGTGGACGTCAGGACGCCGCAGTGGCCGTGGTCGGTGAACTCGTCCAGGCAGGTGTCCGCCATGAGGACGGGGGTAGCCGTACCCGCCGGAACCTCGTCCAGCACCTTGCGCGACGCCCGCAGTGCCCGCTGCAGGATCCCGTCCTCGGCGTCGGCCTGCGAGCCGGTCGCGTCCTTGACCGTCGGGATGCCGAACAGCATGACGCCGCCCAGCCCCGCGTCCCGTGCGGCCCGCACCGCGTCCACCAGGGACTCCTCCGTGTGCTGCACCTGCCCTGGCATGCTCGTCAGCGGCGCGGGCTCGGTCAGCCCCTCCTTGACGAAGAGCGGCAGCACCAGGTCGGCCGGGTGCAGCCGAATCTCCGCGACCAGGCGGCGCATGCCGGGTGTGGCACGCAGGCGACGCGGTCGGTACACGATCCCGGTGGAGCTCAAGGTGTCCTTCTCTCTGTTCTGAGGATGAGGCGGATGACGATGGGGCCGGCTGTGTGCATCAGATGCTGACAAGTGCCTCGGCCACGGCCACGGCCAGGGCCTCGTCCGTGGGCTCGGCGGCGGTCGCGAGCACCGTGTGCCCGACGGCGCCCGCTGCGCGAGCCGACGGCTCGCCGATCGCGACCACGCGCTGCGGGCCCAGCTGGGCCGCGACCTGGCGGGCGGCCGAACCCGAGGCGACCACGACGACGTCGTACGGCCGTCGGAGCTCCGGGGGGAGCTCGCGCGTGACCGTCCGGTAGACCGTCACGACGTCGACGGTCCAGCCCTTGGCCTCGAGCCCTGCGCGCATCGTGTCGGAGGCGAGGTTCCCGAGCGGGAGCAGCACGCGGGGCACGTGGCCGCCGGCGCGGGCCGCGTTCCCGGCGGTCGTGGCGTCTGCGACGGCCGCAACGGGGAACGCGTCGGCGAGCCCGGCGCCGGTCGCGACCTCGGGTACCAGGTCGACGACCAGCCCGTGGGCGATCAGCGCCTGCCGCGTGGCCGGTCCGACGGCGGCCCACCGGACGGGGCAGGCAGGGGTCCGGTCGGCCGCGTCCGGCGTGCCGGCCGGAAGGGCTGCGGACGGCGTGTCGTCCGGGGGAGAGCTAGTGACTGTGGAGTGTGTTGCCCTGAGTAGACGTTGTCTACTCTCCGCAACGGACCCCGGGGACGTGGTGTCGCCCCGCGCCTCCTCGGCCTCTTCGCCCGTGGGTCCGAGCAGCGCGTCCACCGCGTTCACGCTCGTGACCGCCACCCAGTCGTACGCGCCCCGGGCGAGACGCTCGCGGGCGTCGTCGAGCTCCGCGTGGTCCTCGACGGGTGCCCGCTCGATCACGGGCGCCGCCACGGCGTCGAGCCCTCGCTCGCGCAGCAGCGCGAGCAGCCCGGCGGCCCGTGCCGGCGCGCGCGCGACCAGCACCGCGGCGTGTCCGGCGGAGTCGGCCGGCTCGGTGGGGAGGACCGCCCCGGTCACGCCTTCTCCGGGACGGTCGCGCTCAGCGGTGCGAGCCGCTCCGCGCCGTCGGCCAGCAGGTGCTCGGCCACGGAGACGCCGAGCGCGCGGGCGGCGTCGTCGAGGTCCTCGGGGGCGACGTCCTGGGACAGCTGCGCCTCCCCGCCGCGGGACATCTGCTCGGTGCCGTCGA
Source organism: Promicromonospora sp. NPDC050249 (assembly GCF_040656015.1). Classification (NCBI taxonomy): domain Bacteria; kingdom Bacillati; phylum Actinomycetota; class Actinomycetes; order Micrococcales; family Promicromonosporaceae; genus Promicromonospora; species Promicromonospora sp. NPDC050249. The sequence continues at coordinate 69,588 of NZ_JBFAKY010000005.1, forward strand.
CGGCGGCGACCACGGACCGCAGCCGGAGCACGGTGCCTTCCACGGTCGCGTAGGCCCCGACGGGCGCGGCGCAGCCGGCCTCCAGCCGCGCCAGCACCGAACGCTCGGCGAGGACCGCCAGCCGGGTCGGGCGGTGGTCGAGCAGGTGGATCGCCTCGGCCAGGGTGTGTCCCGAGCCGGTCGAGGAGTCGGCCACACGACGGGCCTCGTGCGACGGGGACACCAGGTCCGCCGTGCGGACCTCGACGGCGAGCGCGCCCTGGCCGGGTGCCGGGGCCACGACGTCGACGTCGAGCACCTCGCTGATCACCTCCGTGCGGCCCAGCCGGGCCAGGCCCGCGTAGGCGAGGACGACGGCGTCGAGGTCGGCGTCGGGGCCGAGCGCGCGGTTGAGCCGGGTACCGACGTTGCCGCGGATGTCGACGACCTCCAGGTCCGGCCGGGCGGCGCGGATCTGCGCGGCGCGCCGGGGCGATCCGGTGCCCACGCGCGCCCCGTGGGGGAGCGTCGCGAGGGTGAGGCCGTCGCGGGCGCACAGGGCGTCGCGCGGGTCGGCACGCTCGGGCGTCACGTAGGTGAGGTCGGGCGCTGGGGTGGTCGGCAGGTCCTTGAGGGAGTGGACGGCGACGTCGCAGCGGCCGTCGAGCAGCGCCTCCCGCAGGGCAGTCACGAAGACGCCGGTGCCGCCGAGGCTGGCCAGGCTGCCGGTCTTCACGTCACCCTCGGTCCGGATGTGCACCAGCTCGACCGTTCGGCCGGTCAGCTCCTCCAGGCGCTTGGCCACCAGGCCGCTCTGGGTGGTGGCGAGGGCGCTCGCACGCGTACCGAGACGGATCGGCGTGGCGTCTTCCGGGACGCTTCCTGGTGTGCTGACGACGAGGGGGGTCGGGGTCACTATCCCAGTCTCCACCCGAACCCCCGCCTGGAGGAAACGCGGCGGCCTATCTCACAGCCTTGCTGGCGGACTGTCAGAACGTTCTGTCAGAACGCGCTGTCCGGCGCAGTTCCGGGCTCGCCGAGCCGCTCGGCAGTGCGCCGCGCATGCCCGACGATCGCCGCCAGACCCGTGCCGGCGATCCAGCCGCCCGTGGCGTCGAGGCCGGGCTCGGCCAGCACGGTCTCCTCGAACTGTTTGACCGCGGCCCGGTAGGGCGGCGTCGGCGGGGGGAGCGCGCCGTCCCAGTGCTGGTGGAGGACGTCCCGCACGCGGCCGGTCAGGTCGACGCCGAGCAGCGCCGATGCGTCGCGGGCGGCCTCCCCGGCGGTGGGCTCCGGCGTCGGCTCGCCGATGCGGCCGTAGCTGAGCCGCACCACGTGCCGTCCCGGCCCGGCGGCGTCGTGTACCCGCCGGGCCAGCCACGGCCACTTCGCCGTCGCATGGGTCAGCGCCTTGGCGCGGACGGCGCCCGGCGCCGTGCCGGGGGCCACGAGCATCCCGGAGCCGCGCGGGGCGGCGTCCAGCTCCGACGCCTCCAGAAGGAGCGTGACCAGGCGGATGTCGGCGCCGCGCTCGGGCGCGGGCGGCAGGGCGAGCCCGCCGGACCGGGCCTCGAACTCGGGACGGGTCGCGAGCACCAGACGCGGCGCGCGCAGCACCCGGCCGTCCTCGGTGCGGGCCAGCCAGTCGACGTCCGCCCACTGCACGCTGACCACTCGCGCCCCGAGCCGCACGTCCAGCCGCTCCACCAGGGCGTCCACCAGCGCGTGGACACCGCCGTCGATCCCACGCACCGCCGAACCAGGGGGTGCGGCAGCCCGCAGCGACGCCACCGCCCGCGAGAGGGACCCGGTCCGCGCGTACGCGTCCAGCAGCCCGGGCGCGACGGCGGCGACGTCGAGCCGGTCGAGCGGCGCCGAGTGCACCCCGGCCGCGACCGGCGTCACGAGCCGGTCCGTGACCCGGGACCCGAGCCGCGACCGGGCGAACGTCCCGAGGTTGGTCGTGTCCACGAACCGGGCGGGCAGCACCCGGTCCAGGGTCCCACGCAGCACGCCCGGCCAGCCGATCGCGCGCCGCACGTCCGCGGCCCACGGCCGCGAGGGGATCCCGAGCACCCCGGCGGCGGGCAGCGGGAATGCCCGTCCGGCGGCGTAACCCCAGGCGGTGAGCCTTGCGGGCGCCTCGACGGTGAGCCCCAGCTCCTCCGCCAGCTGCTCGACAAGGCCGCCCCGCACCGCGAACGACTCGGCGCCGAGGTCCAGCGGGACGTCCGGCAGCGAGGCGAAGGCCCCGCCCCGGATGGGCCCGCCGGCCCGGTCGGCCGCCTCCAGCACGACGACGCGCAGCCCGCGCGCCGCGAGCGTGTGCGCGGCGACGAGCCCGCCGATCCCGGCGCCGACGACGACGGCGTCGGTTCGTTCGACCATCGGATCGGCCGGGTCGGCCGCCCCGGTCACAACGAGTGCACCAGCTCGACCACGCGGGTCAGCACCGTCGGGTCCGTCTCGGGCGGCACACCGTGCCCGAGGTTGACCACGTGCCCGGGCGCCGCCGCCCCGCGGGCGACCACGTCGCGCACGTGCGCCTCCAGCACGTCCCAGGGCGCGGCCAGCAGGGCGGGATCGATGTTGCCCTGCAGGGGCACGCCGGGCAGCAGGGCGGCGGCCTCGTCGAGCGGCGTCCGGTAGTCGATGCCGACGGCGTGGTCGGTGATCCCCGCGGCGACCAGGACGTCGCGCATGGCGGGCAGCAGGTGCCCGGTGCCGGTCCCGAAGTGGATGGCGGGCACGCCCGCGTCCGCCACGTAGGCGAGCGCCCGGGCCGACGACGGTGCGACGCGCGACGTGTAGTCCGCGAGCGAGAGCGAACCCGCCCAGGAGTCGAAGAGCTGCACGGCGCTCGCTCCCGCCTCGACCTGTGCCCGGAGGAACGCCCCGGTGAGGTCTGCGGTCCAGGTCACGAGCGCGTCCCAGGTCGCGGGGTCGGCGTGCATCAGGGTGCGCGCGGCCAGGTGGTCGCGCGACGGCCGGCCTTCGACGAGGTACGCGGCGAGCGTGAACGGTGCCCCGCCGAAACCGAGGAGCGGCGTGGTGCCCAGCTCGGCGACGGTCAGCGCGACCGCCTCCCGGATCGGGTCCAGGGCTGCGTCGTCGAGCGTGCGGGAGGTGAGGCGGGCGACGTCGTCCGCCGTGCGGTAGGGCTGGTCCATGACGGGGCCCACCCCCGCCTTGATGTCCACGCCGACCCCGGCGAGCTTGAGCGGCACCACGATGTCCGAGAAGAAGACGGCGGCGTCCACCCCGTGCCGGCGGACGGGCTGCAGCGTGATCTCCGACGCGAGCTCCGGCCGCAGGCACGACTCGAGCATGCCCGTGCCCTTGCGCACCTCGCGGTACTCGGGGAGGGACCGGCCGGCCTGGCGCATGAACCAGACGGGCGTACGGCCAGGACGATCACCCCGGAGGGCCTGCACCAGGGGTGCGGCAGAGGTCCGCCCGTCGGCGAGCGGATGAGCAGGGGCAATCGTGGTGGACTTCACGCTGACCGATTCTGCCCTGCCGCGCCGGGGTGCATAAAGTTGGAGCACTGTGGTTCTCCTCTCCCTCACCGCCAGCCACCGCGAGCTCGACCTCGACGCGCTGGAACGCCTGTCCACGGGCTCGTCGTCAGTGGGTCGCGTCGTCGTGGGTTCCTGCGGCCCCGTCGCGGGCGCCGTGGTGATCTCGACGTGCAACCGCTTCGAGCTCTACCTCGACGTCGACGCGCCGCTGAGCGGCGACAGCGTGCGGCACGCGACGCGCCACGTGGCCGAGCTGGTGGCGCGCTCATCGGGTGTGACGGGCGACGTCGCCGCGCGCAGCTTCACGGTCCGCACCGGGCCCGAGGTCACCGAGCACCTGTTCGCTGTGGCATCAGGCCTGGACGCGATGGTCGTGGGCGAGCGGGAGATCGCCGGCCAGGTGAAGCGCTCGCTCGCGGAGGCCCGCGAGCAGGAGACCACGTCCAAGACCCTTGAGCTGCTCTTCCAGACGGCGTCACGCACGTCCAAGCGGGTGGGCACCGACACCGAGCTGGGTGCGGCGGGCCGGTCCGTCGTCGCCCTCGCGCTGGATCTCGCCGAGCGTGAGCTGCCGCCGTGGGACGGCGCGCGCGCCGTGCTCATCGGCACCGGCTCCTATGCGGGCGCGTCCGTCGCCGCCCTCCGGGCACGCGGCTGTGACGACATCCGCGTCTACTCGCAGTCGGGTCGCGCCGAGGCGTTCGCCGAGTCGCACGGCGTGCAGCCCGTGGACTCGCTCGTCGAGGCGCTCGCCGACGCCGACCTCGTGGTCAGCTGCAGCGGCGCTCGCGGCCGTGCGGCCGCCGCGCAGGCGGAGTCCCCGGACGAGCGGCTCAGCGCCATGGTGGCCGGGAACCTCGGTGGCTCGACGGTGCTCCCCGGCCTGGTGACCGAGAACGGCCCCGAGGCGAGCCTCGGTCACGTCCTGGACGCCGCCGCGCTGGTCCGCGCGCGGGAGCGCGCCGCCGACCGGGCCGGCGACGAACCGGAGCCCCGGCCGCTGGTGATCCTGGACCTCGCGCTGCACCGCGACGTCGACCCGGGCGTTGCCGACGTCGAGGGCGTGCTGCTCTTCGACCTCGCCACCCTGAAGGCGCACGCGCCCGCTGTGGCGCACGACGTCGTCGCGCAGGCGCAGCGGATAGTGGACACGGCCGCCCGGCGCTTCGAGGAGACCCGGCTGGGCCGGGAGGCCGACGCCGCGGTGGTCGCCCTCCTGGACGAGGCGGAGGTCCGGGTGGCCGCCGAGATCACCGACTCCGTCGCCCGGCTCACCGCCGAGCTGGCCGCACACGGGGAGCCCGCCCCGGACGAGGCCGACGTCGAGGTCATCGCCCGCGAGGTGCGCAAGCGCGTGCACGCCGAGCTGCACGACAAGATCGTCGACGTCCGGGCGAAGGCCACCGCCGAGGCGCGGGCCGCCGAGGCCGCTCTGGTGCAGGGTGCGGAGGCGCTGACGATGGAAGCGTCCGCCCACCGAGACGCCGATCCCTCGCGCCGCCGATAACGCTTCAGGCGTTCACTGGCGGAACAAGCGGGACGGACCGGTTTCTAGGGTCCAATTCGGCCATCGTTACCAAACCGTAACGAGGGTGATTTTATTCACCCGGGGGTGAGGGCTAAGTTCGGTGGCTCAAGGACCGAACGCGCTCATGCGCAACGAGATGCTGGAGCAACTCTTGAAGCACGCAGCACACAAGAAGAAGACCGTATCGGCGGGCGCGCGGACCATCGCGACCGTCGCCATCGCAACGGCGGCCACGAGCATGGCCGCCCCGGCAATGGCCGCAGAGGCCTCGCCGCTCGACTCGCTCGGTGACCTCGGGACCACCACCGAGGGCCTCAAGTCGAACCTTCCCGCCCTCTCGTCGACGTCGATCGACCTGAGCGAGCTCACGAAGGCCGCGCCCGTGGCCGAGGCCGAGGCCGTGGTCAAGGAGCTGCCCGCCTCCATCGCCCCCACCACCGCCCTCGCGCCGAACTACAAGCCGGCCCAGTACGTGTCGGGTGCCCTCAAGGGCGCCGCACCCCAGGTCGTCTCGAGCGTCGTGGGTGGCGTGACCAACGGCTCCGCCGTCTCCGGCGTGACCAACGGCTCGGCCGTCTCCGGCGTGACCGGAACCGCCCGGTCGGCTCTCTCGAACGTGCTCGGCGGCAACGTCGTCGGCACCGCCACGGGTGCCGTGGGCACCGCCACCGGCGTCGTCGGTGGAGTCGCGGGCGGCGCACTGCAGGGTGACGTCGTGCACGGCGTCGCGGGTACCGCGACGGGTGCGGCCGGCAGCGTGGTCAGCACGGCTACCGGTGTCGCCGGCGGGGCCGTCGACACCGCCACCGGCACGGTCGACGGCGTGCCGTCCACCGTCGCCGACGTGATCCGCAACCTGCCGAACGTCCTGGGCGGCGTGACCGCTCCGATCGCCGGTCTCACCGCCAACCTGCCGGGCGTGCTCGGTGGCGTGGGCGGCGTGGTGAACAGCGTCGTGTCGCAGGTTCCCGGCGTGGTCGCCGGCGTCCCGGGCGTCGTGGCCAAGGTCACCACCCCCGCCGCCGGTGTGTTCGAGAGCGTCGTGGGCGACGTCGCGGTCGACGGCATCGTCCGGCCGGTCACCACAGAGGTCGTCCCGGGCGCGGTCGGTTCCGTGCAGGGCAGCGTCGTCCCGGGCGCCACGGCGGCCGTCGGCGACGTCGCCGGCTCCGTCGTCCCTGGCGCCGTGGGCGCCGTGACGGGCGACGTGGTTCCGGGCGTCGTGAACGACGTCGCGAAGCCGGTCGTCGGGGACGTCGTCCTCGGCGGTGTGGTCGAGGGTGTCGTCAAGGACAACGTGGTCGGCAACGTGGTGGAGCCCGTCGTCAAGGACACGGTCGTCGACGGCGTCGCCAAGCCGATCGTCAAGGACGTCGTCGTGGACGGCGTCGCCAAGCCCGTCGTGGACACCGTGGGCAGCGTCGCCAAGCCCGTCACGGACACCGTGGAGGGTGTCGCCGGCGGCGCCGTGACGGACACCGTCGGTGGCGTCACGGACACGGTGGACGGCCTGACCGGCGGTCTCGTGGGCGGCCTGACCGGTGGCCTGCTGGGAGGCAACTCCTGAGCTGAGAACAAGAGGACCCCAGCCTCTTCGACCTTGACGTAGCAGGGTGGAGCGCCATTGGCGCTCCACCCTGTTTACGTTTTCCGGGGCTTTACCAAGGTTCCATTCTTCTGTCCGTTGTTACCGGATCGTTACCTTGCCTACTGGTTTTTCCGATGCACCCCTTTTTCCTGCTATTCCCATCCGGTAACGTCGTCGCGTCCCCGGGTTCCGGGCAGTTGTAGTCGACCAGCTGGAGCAGCTCTCATGAAGCACGCCGCCGTCAAGCCTTCGTCCGTCGCCAAGACCACGGCCTCCCGCGTCGTGGCGACGATCGCGCTCGCCACCGCGGCGACCGCCGTCGCCAGCCCCGCGATGGCGCACGACGGCGGTGGCCACGACGGTCACCGCGGCCACTCCGCCGACGACGGCCGTGGCTATGACGGGGGTCAGCACCGTGGCTACGACCGCGGCCACGGGCAGGACGCCGGAGCCCCGCGCTCGTACGAGCCCTCCAGCTACTCGGAGCCGAACTACGACGTGCCGCAGTACGGGTCCCAGCGGGGCGGCTGCGACCGTGGTGCCGAGACGATGAGCCAGACCGACTCGCAGGGCCAGGACGACTGGCAGGGCCAGGACGACTGGCAGGGCGGCTGGGACGATCAGGACCGCGAGCAGGTGCGCGAGGCGATCCGGGAGCACCTGAACGAGGCCGCGGCGCCCGCGCCGAAGCCGGAGGACGTCGCCCCGCGGCCCGCCGCTCCTGAGGCCGCCCCCGTCGAGAAGGCGGAACCGGTGGTGGCCGAGGTCGCCGCCCCCGTGCAGGACGCCGCGCCCGACGTGTCAGAGAGCCTGGAGCCGGCGGCAGTCCAGGCCCCCGGCCAGCAGTGGCAGGGCAGGCCGACGGCGGCCGACACCGCGGGGGCCGAGCTCACCGCCTATGTCCCGTCCGAGAGTGAGCAGGAGGCGACGACCCTCGCCGAGGTCACGCTGGACGCCCCGGCCCGGCTCTCCACCACCGGCGCCGAGGCGGCCGCGCTGACGGCGGCCGCCGGCGCCCTGGTGATCGGCGGCGCGGGTTCGCTCCTGGTCGCGCGCCGCAGCCACGTCCGCGTCTGACCTGCTTCGTCGTCCCGGCTCGCCGGGGGTTCTACCTCGGTGAGCCGGGGTGCCAGGTCGGGGCGTCGGTGCCCCACCGGTGTGCGGGGTGCGGGTAGTCGTCGTGCTCCGGAAGGGCCGGGCGCGCCGTCGTGACCCCGGCGTGGGTGACGGTCGCGCTCGCCGGTGGCGGCGCGGCGGCCGGGTGCAGCGGGTCTCGCCCCGGCCGGTCCAGCAGCCAGGTCGCGGTGCGCGCGAGCGACACTGACACGTCGACGCCCGGCCCGTCGTCCTCGCGGACGAGCGCTTCCACGATCCCCGCCGCGAGCAGGTAGCCGGAGGCGTGGTCGAGAGCCTGGGCGGGCAGCGCCCCCGGCACCCCGTCCCGGCCCTCCAGCAGGGCTATACCGCTCGCCGCCTGCACTATCGAGTCGAACCCCCGGCGGCCGGCCCACGGTCCGGTGTCGCCCCATGCGGAGACCCTGCCCGTCACGACGCCACGCGGTGCCTCGAGACCGAGCCCCTCGATCGCACCTGGCCGATAGCCGGTGACCAGCACGTCAGCCGCGTCCAGCAGCTCCTGAGCGGTACGGCGGTCACTACCGTCCCGGAGGTCCAGGACGGTGCTGCGCTTGCCCTGCCCCGAGTCGAGGTGCTGCCACTCGATCTCCGCGGGCGCGGGCGGGTCGACCCGCAGCACGTCGGCGCCGAGCAGGGCGAGCGTCCGCGTGGCGACGGGGCCCGCGACCACGCGCGTGAGGTCGAGCACCCGGACACCGGAGAGAGGCGCCCCGCCGCTCAGCGGGACCTGCGCCACGCGGCGCCGTCGGGCACCCGTTGGCGCGGATCGCTGCGCGGTCCGCACCAGGGGGCCCGACGCCGCCGCGCGTCCCTGCGCTGACGCCCGCCACTCCTGCTCGGTCCGCACGCGCGCCACTATCGCGCCGCCGCCTGGTTCCGAGCCCGTCGCAGGGCCGGCCGCACGGTCCTCCAGCTCCTGCCCCGCGAGCTCGGCGAGCCGCTGGGCGAAGGCGGGGCGCCCGACGTCGTCGGGCAGGCCGACGAGGGCGGTCAGACGTGACCGGTGGTGCGGATAGTTCGCGTGGGTGCGGACCCAGCCGTCCGAGGTGCGGAAGAAGCCGGAGAGCGGGGCGAACGCCTCCATGGGTCGTCCGTCGAGCGCGAAGACCCGGTCGGAGGCGAAGGCCGTGGCGACTCTTGCTGGATCAGGGTGGACGACAGGATCGGTCCGGGCGGACGCGCGCTGGACGGCTCGGACGGCGTCGAGCGCGAGGTCGAGCACGGGCAGGTGTGCGGCGAGCCAGGGTTCCACCGCTCCATCATCAGCCGCGCTCGACCAGTTTCCGAAAACATCACCGGCCGGACAGATCTGGGAGCATGCGCGCGGATACACTCGCCGCATGGCCAAGAACCCCTCCTCCGACTTCGTGCTCCGGCCCTTTGAAGGTCTCCCCGGGGAGACCGACTGGGTGGCGATGCGTGAGATCGTCCCGTCAGCGACCGCGACGGCTCGCACCACCGCCGAGTACGGCTCGCGCGACGTCACGATCGTGACGCTGCTGCCGGGGGCATGGACCGCTCTGCACCGCGCCGACGGCGCGATCCTGCTCGCCGTGCAGGGAATCCTGAGCACCGGCGACGTCAGCCGCGACCTCGCGGCGGCCCTCCTCGAGGCGCTGGAGCTGGAGCCGGGTACGGCGGTCGAGTCGGGTGAGCTGCCCGGTGAGGGCCCGCGCCTGCAGGACGTGCTCGACCTGAGCGTCCCGTTCGAGGTCACCGTGCACGAGACGTTCGACTTCTGGCTCGACCCGAGCGCCGAGATCACGCCGGAGCTCAAGGAGAGCCTGGAGGACGCCGCCGACGGCGCGATCCCCACGGTCAAGGTGTCCTCCGTCGAGTCGGCCTACTGGTGCAGCATGACGCGTGAGTTCCTGCGCTGGGCACGTCCCGAACCGGAGGACGACCTGATCGACGCGCTCTCTCGTCTGCACGCAAAGCGGGAGTCAGGGCTGGCGGGTGGGAAGTTCGTGGGAGCGTTTCGGGCGTCAGGCCTGGTCGTACCCGTATGGGAGCTGCCGAAGGGCACCGAGGCGACCGATCTCGAGGGCCCGGCGACGGAGCTCGGCGAGAGGCTCGCGAAAGCACTTTCCATCAAGGAGCCGCTTGATGCGAACGAGCGACGCGCCAGAGCAGGTATCGTCTCCCGGCAGGTCACCCTGCGTTAGTCCGGACCCCCTGGCCGGTCGTTCGCGAGCGGCCCGGAACGCGTCGGCAGTCACCGAAGATCGTCACGAGCGGTCCAGGTTTCGGCAACTAGCGGACCAAGGGAGTAGGATTCCAGGGGTAAACCTTTGCACTCACCAAGCAAAGGACTATCCGGTCACCCACCAAGGCAAATCGACGCTTCAGGCAGGACAGGTGTGAACGCTCTCCCGGTCGCGAAGACCACGCGTCCCGGCAATGCTCAGGCAGGCAAGAATGTCCAGCGGGTGGCGGCGGTCATCCCCGCCAAGGACGAGGCCGAACGCATCGCCGCGACCGTGCGCTCTGCGCGCGCGATCCCTCATGTCGACCTCGTGCTCGTGGTCGACGACGGCTCCGAGGACGACACGCAGCACGTCGCGCGTGCCGCCGGTGCCGTCGTCGTGCGCCACTCGCACAATCGCGGCAAGGCCGCCGCGATGGAGACGGGTGCGGCAGTCGTCGCGATGCGCGACGCGGACGGTCGCCCGCCGCGCCTGCTCATGTTCATCGACGGCGACCTCGGCGACACCGCCGTGAACACGGCACCGCTGGTCCGTCCGGTCCGCGAGGGCGTGGCCGATCTCGCGATCGCCCTGCTGCCCAAGCAGGCGGGCGCGGGCGGGCGGGGCATGGTGGTCGGCGCGGCCCGCCGGGCGATCGAGGCGATGACGGGCTGGAGCCCGTCGCAGCCGCTGTCCGGCATGCGCTGCCTCACCCGTGAGGCCTTCGAGGCGGCCACCCCGCTGGCGCGTGGCTGGGGTGTCGAGACGGGCATGACCATCGACCTGCTGCGCAAGGGGTACGTCGCCGTCGAGGTGCCCTGCGACCTCAAGCACCGCGCCTCGACGAACGACCTCAAGGGACAGATCCACCGCGCCGCGCAGTACCGCGACGTCCTGCTGGCCGTGAACGCGCGCAAGATGCGCGGCGCGGTGGACGCGGTGCGGCACGCGGGCTCGAACGTCCGCAGCTGATGCGCGGGCGCCACCGCGCGTGCCCCGTACGCTGATCACATGGGGTGGCAGGTCTGGCTAGGGATTGCCGCGATCGGCGTCGCCGTGCTGGCACTTGCCGTCGCCGTCGGGGTCTGGACGCAGCAGGCGCGGATGCGGCGCCGCGACCCGCACCGGGCGACGCCGCAGAGCGTGCAGGCCGCACCGCAGCTCGCGGTGATCGTGAACCCCTCCAAGCAGGGCGCGAGCGGCCTGGCACTCGAGGTCCGCGCCCACTGCAGGGCCCAGGGTCTCCCGGAACCACTCTGGTACGAGACGACGGTGGAGGACCCGGGCAAGGGCCAGGCCCGGCAGGCGCTCGACGACGGCGCCGACATAGTCATCGCCGCGGGCGGTGACGGGACGGTCCGGGCCGTCGCCGAGACCATGGTCGCCTCCGACAAGCCGATGGGCGTGCTGCCCGTTGGCACCGGCAACCTCCTGGCCCGGAACCTCGAGCTGCCGCTGACGAACGTGGACCACGCGCTCGATGTGATCGTGCACGGCCGCACGCGCCCGATCGACGTCGGCTGGCTGCGGGTGACCGAGTTCGCGGAGGCGCCGCGCAACGGGGACCATCCCAACCAGCCCGACCACGAGCCCGACACGGAGCGCGAGCACATCTTCCTGGTGATCGCCGGCCTGGGGTTCGACGCGGCGATGGTCGCGACGGCGGACGCGGACCTGAAGAAGCGGGTGGGCTGGGTCGCCTACTTCGTGGCGGGGCTCTCGCACCTGCAGGCCCGGCGCATGCGCGCCACCCTGCAGCTCGACGACAGCCCGCCCGTCGAGGCCCGCGCCCGGTCGATCATGGTCGGCAACTGCGGCCTGCTCCCCGGCGGCGTCACCCTGCTGCCGGACGCCGTGCTCGACGACGGGGTGCTCGACGTGGCCGCCGTCGACGTCCGTGGCGGGGTGTTCGGGTGGGCCCAGCTGACGCTCGAGATCGCCATGCAGGGTGTCGGGGTGCGCAACGACCTGCCGGAGAAGCTGGGCCGCATCGACCACACCAAGGCACGCCGGGCGCGGATCCGCGTGTCGGCGGGCGAGGAGGCCCAGGTCGACGGCGACCCGCTCGGGCGGGCGGTCGAGATCGACGTCCACGTCCAGGCGGGCGCCCTGCTGGTCCGGGCACCGTGACCGCCCGGTCCATCTACCCTGGGCGGGTGAATCCCAGTTCCACGCGAGCTCTGGCCGTGCCCGCAGTCCTGGTCATGCTCGTGGCGGTCCTGCTCGGTCTGCTGAGCCCGGCTGCTGCCTCTGCCGCGCCCGGGGGCGGCGCCGCGGGAGGGTCCGCGGCCGCCTCCAGCACCCCGAGACCCGTCGCGCCGGTGGTGGTGGTCGGGGTGGCCGGCCTGCGCTGGACCGACGTGTCCCGCAGCACCACCCCGAACCTGTGGCACATGATCGGCGGCGGCTCGGTCGCCTCGATCAACGTCCGCACCGCTGACCCCGCCACGTGCCCCCTGGACGCGTGGCTCACCCTCTCCGCGGGCAGCCGGACGGTCTCGGCGGGCAGCGCGGAACGGGCGGAGGAGCCCACCCGCGAACAGCAGGACGGCCGGACGCCGGAGGCGCGCGGGGCGACGTCGTGCACGCCCGTACCGCAGGCCATCGGCGGAGGCGACGCCGAGCCGGCCGCCGCGACGGTCGACGGCTGGGACGAGCTTCCCGAGCAGGAGGAGGGCACCTCCGACGAGGAGCCGGCCGAGACCGCCGAGACCCCGGCACCCGGCCTCCTCGGCGAGCTGCTCGCCGACGCGGACGCCTGCTCGACGGCGGTCGGGCCGGGCGCCGCCGTGATGCTCGCCCGCGAGGACGGGAGGGTGAGCCGGTACGTCCCCTCGCTGGACGCGCTGTTGGCCGCGACCCCGGACACCGCCCCTGACACCGCCTCGGATACAGCGGAGCCGGGCGGCGCGGGCACGGGGAACCCCGCCTGGAGCGACGTCCTCGCCGAGTGCCCGGTGACCGTCATCGACGCGGGCAGCCTTCCCGAGGGCCCGGAGCGGGCAGCGGCGCTCGACGCGCTGGACGACACGCTCAGCACGCTGCGGACCGGCCTGCCGACCGGTACGCGTGTGCTCGTGGCGGGTATCGCGGACACCCCGCTCACGCAGCAGGGGCTGCAGGTCGTCGTCGACTGGGTCGTCGACGTGCCGCGTGTGCGCTGGCTGACGTCGGACGCCTCGCGCAGCACCGGCTTCGTCCAGCTCACCGACCTGACGGCGACCGCCGCCGAGGCCGGCGACGCGCTCCCCGACCCCGAGGCGGAGCCCGCTCCTGGCCTGGTGGTCGAGGAGCCGGAGATCGACGGCATGCCCGTCGTGGTGGGCGAGCCGCGCCGCACCACCGTCGCCCGCACGGTCGAGAACCGGCAGTACATCAACGTGCTGGCCGACACGATCCCGGCACAGGTCCCGGCGTTCGCCGGCGCGATCGTCCTGTTCCTGCTCATCGCCGTGCTGGTGCTGGTGCTGCCCCGCCGGACGGGGCGGCCGCGCCGCGAGCCCGGTCCCTACCGGCAACGCCTCGCGCTCGGGGCCGTGCTGCTCGCCGTGTCCGCCCCGGCCGCCGCCGCCCTCGCGACCCTCACCCGCTGGTGGGTGTGGCCGGCGCCCGAGTTCGGCCTTGCCCTCTCGCTGACCGCGGCGACCGTCCTCGTGGCGCTCACCGTCCGTGCCGTGTCCCGCCTGCTCCCGCCCGCTCCGTGGCGCAACGCGGTGGCCGCGGCGGGGATCACCTGGCTGGTGCTCACCGTCGACGGCAGCACCGGCTTCACGCTGCTGCAGGGTTCGCTGCTGGGCTCGTCGCTCGCCACCGCCGACCGGTTCTACGGGTTCTCCGACGTGGCGTTCGTGGTCTACGCGGCGGCCGGCCTCGTGCTCGCCGGCGGCCTCGCGGCCTACGCGGTGCGCGGTCGCACCCGGCCTCGTGCCGAAGCTGTGCTGGGCGACGGTGTTCGGCGCAGCACCGGCGAGCGGCCGTCCCGGCCGGCGTGGCGTGCGGTAGGCGCCGTGACCGTGGTTGCGCTGGTGACCGTCGGGGTGGACGCCGCACCCTTCCTCGGTGACCGTCTGCGCGGGCTGTTCCTGCTCGTACCGTTCGCGCTCGTCGCGCTGCTCGCCGTGCGGTCCGACCTGCTCACCCGGTTCCTCGACGCGCGCGGCTGGCTGCCCTCCGGCAGGCACACCGAGCCGGTGCGCCACGTGCCGTCCGCGGTCCTCGGCCTGTCCGGCGCGCTGCTGCTCAGCCTGCTGTTCGCCGCGGCCGTGCTGCCGGTACCCGGCGCCGACGCCGCGGGCGAGGAGTCCGGCTCGCTCAGCACCGCGGCGCCCGTCGTGCCGCCCGGCGGCAGCGTCGTCGTGATCGGCACCCAGGGCCTGCGTTGGACCGACGTCCAGCCGTCCCTCGACACCGGCCAGGCGCCCGCGCCGACCCTGTACGGCCTCCTGACCGACGGCGCGGACGCCGCGGGTCTCACCCTGCCCAACGGGCGCGCGGCACGCTGCCCGGACAGCGGCTGGCTCAGCCTGTCGGCGGGCCGGCTCGCCGAGGTGGCCGACGAGCGCGACGCCGACAGGCACTGGATCTGCGACGACGTCTCGGTGACCCCGGCGCGGGGCGACAGCCCCGCCGTCGTCGATCAGTGGGACCGGTTCCTGGAACTGCAGCGCGGGTCCGGCTACGCGGCGCACCCCGGCACGCTCGGCGAGGCCCTGGCGGGCGAGTGCACGACAGCGGTCGGCACGGGCGCCGCGGTGGCGCTCGCCCGACGGGACGGCACCGTCGGCAGGTACTTCGACTTCGAGACGGCGATGGCCGAGGGGTCCGGCGCCTGGGACTGCCCGGTCACCTTCGTGGACGCCGGGTCCGCGCTGCTCGACGTCGCGCAGCGTGCGGAGCTGGAGCGGGAGCCGGACGGCCGCGAGCAGGTGGCGGCGCTCCGCGCCGGCCTGGTCTCCGACGTCGACCTCGCGGTATGGCGCATCCTCGACGCCGCTCCGGCGGACACGACGGTGCTGGTGATCGACGTCGCGACCGTGCCGGAGCACCCGCTGGAGCTCGGCCTGGCGATGATGCGCCCGTCCGCGGCGAACGAGGGCCTCCCGCGCTACCTGGCCAGCACGGCCACCCGTACGGAGGGTGTGGCGCGCCTGATGGACGTCCCGGCGGCCGTGCTCGGCGCCGTCGGCGTCGACCTGCCCGCCGACGTCGACCCGACGCCGCTGCTGCGTGGCGGCGAGCGTCCCGCCTCGGCCTGGCTCACCGCCGACGAGCTGGCGGACATGACGGCCCGCGACCACGTGCGCCGCGACGCGTACCTCTGGCTCGTGGACGTGCCGTTCTGGCTGGGCCTCGCGCTGGCCGGGGTGTGCTGGTGGGCGATGCGGCGGCGGGCCGCCCTGAGCCCTGCGAAGGGGCTGCCGCGCGGGTCCGCCGCGGGCCCGGGCAGGTGGCAGCGCGTGGCCGAGGTCGCCGCGACCGCGCTGGCCGCACTTCCTGCGGGCGGGTTCCTCGTCTCGCTGACGGGCTGGTGGCGGTTCGACCTGCCGGTGCTCGCGATGCTGGGCGCCACCGCGCTCGTGACGGCGGCAGTGGCAGGGCTCAGCCTGCTCGCCCCGCGCAGGCCGTTGTGGGCGGCCCCTGGGGTGGTCGCAGGCATCACGTTCGTCGCGCTGACCGTGGACGCGCTGTTCGGCACGCCGCTGAACCGCGCGGCCCCGCTCGGCTCGGCCCCGACGTTCGGCGCGCGGTTCTACGGCTTCGGCAACCCCACCTTCTCCGTGTACGCGGTGGCGGCGATAGTGCTGGCGGCGGCCCTGGCCCAGCTGTTCGTCACCCGCGGACGGCGGGTGCTGGCCACCCTGGCCGTGACCGTCGTGGGAGTGATCGCGATGGCGGTCGACGTGTGGCCGACGCTCGGCGCGGACCTCGGCGGCGGGCTGGTCCTCGTCCCGGCATTCGTGGTGATCGGCACCGCCGCCTCCGGGCTACGCCTCACCCTGTGGCGGTTCGTCTGGGTGGGTGCGGCCGGAGTCGGTGTCGTGGCGCTCGTCGGTCTGCTGGACTGGCTGCGGCCGCCCGAGTCCCGTTCGCACCTCGGCAGGTTCGTGGGCCAGGTGCTCGACGGCGAGGCGGTCTCCACGGTGCTGCGCAAGGCCCTGTACGCGCTGAGCTCTGTCACCGGCGGGCCGGCGGTCTGGGTGACGGTGATCGTGCTCTTGCTGGTCGGGCTCGCCCTGTACGGTCCGGCGGCCTGGCGGAAGCGGCTGACTCCCGCCTGGTTCCAGCGCGCACAGGAGCGCTGGGAGTTCCTGCGGCCCGCGCTCGTGGCGATGTGGGTGATGGCCGTGCTGGGCTCCCTGGTCAACGACTTCGGCCTGCGGATCGCGATGATCGCGCTCGTCCCGGCCGTGCCGCTGCTCACGCTTGTCGCGCTGCGGACGAAATCGGCGGGACAGCCCCGATAGGCTCACCCCTGTGATCGATCTCCGACTTCTGCGCGACAACCCCGACGTAGTCCGCGCGAGCCAGGTGGCCCGCGGCGACGACCCCGACCTCGTGGACGTGGCGCTCGACGCCGACGCGCGCCGCCGCTCGTCCCTGTCGGAGTTCGAGAACCTGCGCGCCGAGCAGAAGTCCCTGGGCAAGCAGGTGGCCCAGGCCCAGGGCGACGAGAAGCAGGCCCTGCTGGCGCGCACCAAGCAGCTCGCCCAGGACGTCAAGCAGCACCAGGCGACGGCCACGGAGGCCGAGCAGGAGCTCGACCGCGTGCTGTACTCCATCGCCAACGTGATCGAGGGTGCGCCGGCCGGCGGCGAGGAGGACTTCGTCGAGCTCAAGCAGGTGGGCCGGCGTCGCGACTTCGCGGCCGAGGGCTTCGAGCCCAAGGACCACCTGGAGCTGGGCGAGGGTCTGCGCGCGATCGACACCAAGCGCGGGGCCAAGGTGTCCGGTGCGCGGTTCTACTTCCTCACCGGCATCGGTGCGCGCCTGGAGCTGGCGCTGCTGAACATGGCGATGGACCAGGCGGTGCAGGAGGGCTTCACGCCCATGATCACGCCGACCCTCGTCAAGCCCGAGACCATGCAGGGCACCGGGTTCCTCGGGGCGCACGCCGACGAGATCTACCGCCTGGAGAAGGACGACCTGTACCTGGTGGGCACCTCGGAGGTGGCCCTCGCCGGCTATCACAGCGACGAGATCGTCGACCTGTCCGACGGGCCGATGCGGTACGCCGGCTGGAGCGCCTGCTATCGGCGCGAGGCGGGTTCGGCGGGCCGTGACACGCGCGGGATCATCCGCGTGCACCAGTTCCACAAGGTCGAGATGTTCAGCTACTGCGCCCCGGAGGACGCGGAGGCCGAGCACCAGCGCCTGCTGGGCTGGGAAGAGGCCATGATGGCCAAGGTCGAGCTGCCCTACCGCGTCATCGACACGGCGGCGGGCGACCTCGGCTCGTCGGCGGCCCGCAAGTTCGACTGCGAGGCATGGCTGCCCACCCAGGAGCGCTGGCTGGAGCTCACGTCGACGTCCAACTGCACGACGTTCCAGGCCCGCCGTCTGGGCGTGCGCGAGCGCACCGAGGACGGCTCCACCCGGAACGTGGCCACGCTGAACGGCACGCTCGGCACCACGCGCTGGATCGTCGCCATCCTGGAGAACCACCAGCAGCCGGACGGCTCGGTCTACGTCCCGGAGGCCCTGCGTCCGTACCTGGGCGGCCTGGAGCTCCTGGAGCCGACCAAGTAACCCCCCAAGTAACCCGCCAAGTAACCCGCCGAGTAACCACCAAGGAACCGGAGAGGTCTTCTGTCTCTGGTCGGTTGGTGTTCATGTGCGGGTCGGTAGGCTGCGGGTGTGCCCCGCGACATCGACCGAAAGCTCGTAGCCCTCGACATCGACGGCACGCTCGTCACCTATGACGAGGTGCTGTCCGACGCCGCGCGGGACGCCGTCGCCGCCGTCCGCGCGGCGGGGCACCACGTGGTGCTCGCCTCGGGACGGTCGCTCATCGCCATGACGCCCATCGCGGCGGAGCTGAAGATCGAGGAGTCCTGGATCGTCGCGTCGAACGGCGCCGTGACCGCGCGTCTCGACCCGTCCGCCGACATGGGCTACACCCTGGAGCGCGTGGAGACGTTCGACCCGCAGCCGGTGCTCCGCATGCTCAAGGAGGAGCTCCCGCACGCCCGCTACGCGGTCGAGGACGTCGGCGTGGGCTTCCGGATGACCGAGCTCTTCCCCGACGGGGAGCTCAACGGTGAGCACCGCGTCGTCGACTTCGAGGAGCTCTGGGCGGGGCACGTCAC
This sequence comes from Promicromonospora sp. NPDC050249, assembly GCF_040656015.1. Classification (NCBI taxonomy): domain Bacteria; kingdom Bacillati; phylum Actinomycetota; class Actinomycetes; order Micrococcales; family Promicromonosporaceae; genus Promicromonospora; species Promicromonospora sp. NPDC050249. The sequence continues at coordinate 87,833 of NZ_JBFAKY010000005.1, forward strand.
CAGGGTGGTCGTGCGCAGTCCTGGGGAGACCAGCGCGGAGTTCCACGAGATCGCCGCGCGCCTCGGGTTCGACGACGTGACCTACGCCGTCGGTTGGTCCGCGTGGATGGACATCGCACCCCAGGGAGTGACCAAGGCGTCCGCCCTGGAGGAGGTACGCAAGGCGCTCGGCGTGGCGCCCGAGAACACCGTCGCCGTGGGCGACGGCAGCAACGACATCGACATGCTGCGCTGGGCCGCTCGAGGCGTGGCCATGGGTCATGCGGCGGACACGGTCCAGGCCGCGGCGAACGAAGTGACGGCATCGATCGAGGACGACGGTGTTGTGAAAGTGCTCAGATCCCTACTTTGATGGTAAAAATAGCCAACTGCTAGTGCCACGGGTGAAAGGTATCCGTGCAAAGGTATGGATCACTGGCCGAAAGCCTGTACATTTGGGCGCGATCCGTCGAGGGGTGACGGCGCTCACGGTGCCATGGGGGTACGTGATGATCCTGGACGACCAGCCGGTGTCCATGCGAGTGCGTAACGACGCGCCTCACCTGGTCGCTCTCGACATCGACGGGACCCTGTTGGTCACCGGGCAGCTGGTGCCCGAACCGACGGTTCTGGCCGTGCAGCTCGTGCGTGGCCGGAAGCATCACGTGGTCCTGGCGTCGGGTCGGTCGTTGACGGGGATCCTGCCCGTGGCCAAGCAGCTGGGGATCACCGACGGGTGGGTGGTCGCCTCCAACGGAGCCGTCACGGCACGCCTGTGCGACACCTGCGCCGGTGGCTACATGCTCGAGGACGTGCTCACGTTCGACGTCGGACCGGTGGCGCAGATGGCGCTGAGCCGGTTCCCGGACGTGCAGATCGGCGTCGAGGAGATCGGCGTCGGCTACCGCGTCAACCGGACCTTCGAGCCGCACGAGGTCAACGGCGCGCAACGAGTGGTGCCGGTGGACGAGCTGGGCGGGCTGCCCGCGTCGCGCGCGATCCTGCGCGGCCCGGACGTGCTGGACCTGCTCGACCCGCTGCGCCGGCACGGCGTCACCGCCACGCAGGCCGGCCCGGACTGGATCGACGTGACACCTCGGCACCTGAGCAAGGCGACGTCGCTGGAGACGATTCGCGCCACGCTCGGCGTCCCGCAGCACAACACGTTCGCCGTCGGAGACGGCATCAACGACATCGAGATGCTGACCTGGGCCGCGCGCGCCGTGGCGATGGGGCACGCCCCCGACGCGGTGAAGGCGATCGCCCACGAGACGGTGGGCGACATCTCGCAGCACGGCGTGATCCAGGCCCTCAAGACCCTGCTCTGACGTCACGTTCGCCGAAGTAGAGCGCCTGTCCGAGTCTCCCCGTGTCACCAGGGAGGTCTGGACAGGCGCTCTACTTCGGCGAACGCGACGTCAGTCGCGCGCCGTCAGGATCAGCGGGCCGTCCTCCGTGATCGCGATCGTGTGCTCCGAGTGCGCCCCGCGTGACCCGTCCTTCGACCGCAGCGTCCAGCCGTCGGGGTCGGTGAAGATCTCGTCGGTCGTCTCGAGGAACCACGGCTCGACGGCGATGACGAGGCCCGGCTTGAGCGGGAAGCCGCGGCCGGCGCGCCCGTTGTTCGGCACGTGCGGGTCGCCGTGCATGGTGCGGCCCACGCCGTGCCCGCCGAAGTCGGTGTTGATCGAGTAGCCGGCGGCGTGCGCGACCTCCGCGATCGCCGCGGAGATGTCACCGATCTTCTTGCCCGGCTGCGCGGCTGCGATGCCCGCGTCCAGGGCGACCTCTGTGGTGCGGATCAGCTTCGCGTCGGCCTCGGCGCGGCCGGGGGCCGGCGTGCCCACCACGATCGACAGCGCGGAGTCGGAGACCCAGCCGTTCACGGACGCGGCGAAGTCGATGGACAGCAGGTCGCCGTCCTGGAGCGTGTAGTCGAACGGCAGGCCGTGCAGCACGGCGTCGTTCACCGAGGTGCAGATGGTCTTGCCGAACGGCATGGCGCCGAAGGACGGGTGGTAGTCGATGTAGCACGACTCCGCGCCCTGGTCGCGGATCATCTTGTGCGCGACCTCGTCCAGCTCGAGCAGGTTCACACCCACCCCCGCTGCCTCGCGGACGGCGAGCAGCACGTCCGCGACGAAGCGTCCCGCCGGGCGCATCTCCTCGATCTCCCGCGGCGTCCTCAGCTCGATCATGTCCGTCCTTCCGTAGGTGCACCAGGGATCTGGCGGCACAAGCCTACGTCCCACCGGGAAGCGTCGATCCGCTGGGGGTTCGTCGCCTTGCGTGAAGGCGACCGCGGGTTTCACCCGCCTTGGGCCGAACGGGCGATTGCAACGGTTTCGTAATGCAAGGCGGTGCTGTATGGGCTTGCATTGGATCGTGAACCACGGTTGCGTGGAGGAAGGGCAACCTGGCAGTCTGCCTGGCCGTACCCGCACGTCAGAGGGTTCTCAGCCCACGAAGCAGTGGAGGAGCACGAGATGGCTATTCGGATGGCTTCCAAGCGCCGAGCGGTCGCCCTTGCGGCGACCGGCGCGAGCCTGGCCCTGATCCTGTCGGCCTGCGCCGACACAGGTGACGGTGGAGGAGGCGACGGTGGTGACGGCGGCGGCGGTAGCACAGCGGCCCCGCCGATCGACTGCGACGCCTACAAGGAATTCGGTGACCTCGACGGCACGGCGGTCTCCGTCTACACCACGATCGTCGAGCCCGAGGCGGAGACGCAGCAGAACTCCTACAAGCCGTTCGAGGAGTGCACAGGCATCACCATCGAGTACGAGGCCACGCGCGAGATGGAGGCCCAGCTTCCCGTGCGCGTCCAGGCCGGCAACCCGCCGGACATCGCGATCCTGCCGCAGCCGGGCCTGCTGAACACTCTGGTGAAGCAGTACGACGCCGTACTGCCCGCCCCCGAGGAGGTCGAGGCCAACGTCGACGAGTTCTGGTCCGAGGACTGGAAGGAGTACGGCACCGTCGACGGCACGTTCTACGCCGCGCCGCTCGGCTCGAACGTGAAGTCGTATGTCTGGTACTCACCCGCGATGTTCGAGGACGCCGGGTACGAGGTACCGGAGACCTGGGACGACATGATGGCGCTCACCGAGGAGATCGCGGCGACCGACGCCATCCCGTGGTGCGCAGGTGTCGAGTCCGGTGACGCCACCGGCTGGCCGGGCACCGACTGGATCGAGGACGTCGTGCTGCGCTCGGCCGGCCCTGAGGTCTACGACCAGTGGTACACCCACGAGATCCCGTTCAACGACCCGCAGATCGTCGAAGCCTTCGACACTGCCGGTGGCATCCTCAAGAACCCGGACTACGTGAACGGTGGGCTCGGCGGCGTCGACTCCATCGCGACGGCGCCCTGGACGGACGCCGGATACCCGATCCTCGACGGCTCCTGCTGGATGCACCGGGCCGCGAACTTCTACCAGACGCAGTGGCCCGAGGGCACCGAGGTCGCACCGGACGGCGACGTCTACGCGTTCTACCTGCCCTCGATGAACGCCGAGGAGCGCCCGACGCTGGTCGCCGGCGAGTTCATCGCGGCGTTCAACGACCGTCCTGAGGTGAAGGCCTTCCAGACCTATCTCTCGAGCGACGACTGGGCCAACGCCAAGGCGGCGGCGACGCCGGCCGGCGGCTGGGTGAGCGCGAACAACGGCCTCGACCCTGAGCTGCTCGCGACGGAGTTCGACAGGCTGTCCGCCGAGATCCTGGCGGACCCCGCTACGGTCGCCCGCTTCGACGCGTCCGACCTGATGCCGTCCGAGGTCGGTACCGGTTCCTTCTGGGCCGGTATCACCGAGTGGTTCGCCTCGGACGCCAGCAGCCAGGAGGTCACCGACACCATCGAGGAATCCTGGCCCAAGAACTGACAGACAGCTCTCGGTCCTGAGTGACGCGCGGAGGCGCGGGACATCACGTCCCGCGCCTCCGTGGGCCCTGGGGCCAGGCACGCGGCCCGGGCGACGACGACCGGACCCGACAACCAGGATCTGGAGGATCCATGGACTGGCTTCTGAGAGCCGGGGACGACCCGGTACACAAGTTCTTGCTGATGATCATCGCGATCGCGCTGTTCATCGTGGTGATGGCGCTCATCCTCTTCGTGGTGGACAGGCGACGAAACCCGTCGAAGTGGTTCGTGGCGGCCGGGTTCGTAGGGCCTGCGCTGATCCTGTTGGCGGCGGGGCTGCTCTACCCGGCCTTCGGGACCATCGTCAACTCGTTCCAGCGCCGCACGAGCTCCGAGTTCATCGGTTTCGACAACTACGTCAGGGCGTTCAGCGAGCCGGCGTTCCTGCTCGTCCTGGGGAACACCGCCCTGTGGGTGCTGGTGGCACCGGCCCTGGCCACGTTCATCGGCCTCGTCTACGCGGTGGTGGTCGACCACAGCCGCTTCGAGAAGTTCGCCAAGGCCCTCGTGTTCCTGCCCATGGCCATCTCGATGGTCGGCGCGAGCATCATCTGGCGGTTCGTCTACGAGTACAAGCCCGATCAGCCGGGCATCGAGCAGACCGGGCTCCTGAACCAGGTCATCGTGTGGCTGGGCGGCCAGCCGGTCCAGTTCCTGCTGGAGCGGCCGGCCAACACCTTCCTGCTCATGGTGGTGCTGATCTGGATCCAGACCGGCTTCTCGATGACGCTGCTCTCGGCGTCTATCCGCGCGATCCCGACCGACATCGTCGAGGCGGCCCGCCTGGACGGCCTGTCCGGCTTCGGGATGTTCTGGCGGATCACCATCCCGAGCATCCGCCCGGCGCTCGTCGTCGTGCTGACCACCATCGCGATGACGACCCTGAAGGTCTTCGACATCGTCCGCACCATGACCGCCGGCCGGTACGGCACCTCTGTGGTGGCGAACGAGTTCTACGAGCAGAGCTTCCGGCAGAACAACGCCGGCCTGGGCGCCGCCCTCGCGGTGCTGCTGTTCATCATCGTCATCCCGGTGATCATCTACAACGTGCGCCAGATGCGCCTCGCCGAGGAGGTCCGATGAGTACCACACAGCCGGCCGTGGCGCCCAAGGCGGTCCAGCCGCCGACCGACCTCAACGAGCGGGCGCGCAAGGCGAAGAAGGCGCTCACCTCGCCGTGGGCGAGCGGGATCGCAATCGTCATCGCGATCCTCTGGACGGTGCCGACCTTCGGGCTGCTGGTGACGTCGTTCCGGCCCGAGCTGGACATCCGGCGCAGCGGCTGGTGGACGGTCTTCGGTGACGCGTTCGCGGGCGAGGGCGTCTTCTCGCTGCGCAACTACGAGTCGGCGCTGTTCGACAGCTCGACCAACCTGATCAGCTACTTCGTCAACTCGCTGGTGATCACGCTGCCCGCGGTGTTCATCCCGATCACCGTCGCGCTGCTCGCGGCCTACGCGTTCGCGTGGATCGACTTCAAGGGCCGCAACATCCTGTTCGTCTCGGTGTTCGCGCTGCAGATCGTGCCCATCCAGATCACGCTCATCCCGCTGCTGTCCGCCTACGTGGACATCAACGTCAACGGCACGTTCTGGCCCATCTGGCTGTCGCACTCGATGTTCGCGCTGCCGCTGGCGATCTTCCTGCTGCACAACTTCATGAAGGACATCCCGGCCTCGCTCGTCGAGGCAGCGCGGGTAGACGGGGCGGGGCACGTGAAGATCTTCTTCTCGGTGATGCTTCCCCTGCTCACACCGGCGATCGCGGCGTTCGGCATCTTCCAGTTCCTCTGGGTGTGGAACGACCTGCTCGTCGCCCTGGTCATGGGCGGAACGGACACGTTCCCGCTGACGGTGCGCGTGGCCGAGATGGCGGGCTCGCGTGGCGGTGACTGGCATGTGCTGTCCGCCGGCGCGTTCATCTCGATCGTGGTGCCGCTGATCGTGTTCCTCTCGCTGCAGCGCTACTTCGTGCGCGGCCTGCTGGCGGGTTCGGTCAAGGGCTGACCCCTCAGCTCCGCGAGATAGAGCGCCTGTCCGCCCGGCGCCGGGACATCCCGGCGTCGGGCGGACAGGCGCTCTACTTCGCGAAACTGGTCTCGCGGGCGAGCAGGCTCTCCTTGATCGGCAGGCCGTAGCGAAACCCACCGAGGGTGCCGTCGGTACGCAGGATGCGGTGGCACGGCACGAAGAGTGCCGCCGCGTTCATCGCGCAGGCCCCGGCGGCCGCCCGCACCGCAGCGGGCCGGCCCGCGCGGGTGGCGTACTCGGTGTAGGTCAGGCGCTCGCCCGCCTTCACCTCGCGCAGCACGTCCCATGCGTGCGTCCGGAACGGTCCGCTCGCCTGCCGCACGGGCACGCGTCCGGGCGCCCCGTGGTCGCCGTCGTAGTAGGCGCGGACGGCGTCAGCGGCCTCGGCGAGCATCCCGTCCGGCGACGACGGCAGGGCGACCTGCCCCGGACCCGTGTCCAGCCGCAGGGTGGGGTGGACGAGGGCGAGCAGCGAGTCGATGTCGTCGGTCCAGCCGCCGGCCAGGACCGCCTCCTGAGCGGGACCGTCCGCAGGGGCGGCCGCATCGGTCGCCGCCCCGACGAGGATGCTGAACGGGCCGTCCGGGGTGATGAGGGTGCTTGCGTACATGGTGTTCCTTCCGTGGGATGAGCTGTCGGACGCGCGGGCCACTGAAGGTGACCCACCGACACGTCAGGCGGAGCGCCAGAGGTGCATGGCCGCGTACGAGCGCCAGGGCGCCCACGCCGCGCCGCGTCGTGCGAGCTCCTTGAACTGGTGGGGCCGGGGCGCCTCCGCGGAGACCAGGCCGAGGTTGCGCGCGCCGGCGAGCAGCGCGACGTCGCCGTCCATGAGGACGTCGGGGTCGCCGAGCACCCGCAGGGCCACGTAGCCGGCCGTCCACGGGCCGATGCCGGGCCGGGCGACCAGGCGCCGGCGCAGGTCCTCGGGGTCGTCGCCGACGCTGAGGGCGAGGGTGCCGTCCGCGAGGTCGCGGCCGGCGCCGACCACCGTCGCCAGGGTCCGGGCGGGCAGGCGGAGGTGCGTGGGGGCGCCGTCCGCCACCTGGGCAGGGCTGGGGAAGAGGCGGGTGAGGCCCTCGAACGCGGAGGCGTACGGCGTGCCGACACCGCGCGCGAGGCGGGACAGGTGCGTGCGGGCCGCGGCGACGCTGATCTGCTGGCCCACGATGGCGCGGACCAGCAGCTCGGCCGGGTCGAGGGTCCCGGGTACCCGGATGCCCGGCACCGCGGCGACCGACGGCGCGAGCACCGGGTCGGAGGCGAGTGCCAGGTCGACGGCGACCGGGTCGGCGTCGAGGTCCAGCAGGCGCCGCACGCGCGCGACGGCGACCGGAGCGTCGGCCAGGTCGGCGAGCTCGAGGTCCAGGTCGACCCGGCCGCTGCCCGGGCGCGGCACGCGCACCTCGAACGCGCCGGGACCGTGCGGCAGGGCGAAGGTCCGGGCGTACCGCAGGGCGCTCACGTCCGACGTCTCCACGCCCTCGATCGAGCGGACGGCGAGAAACTCCAGCACCCCCTGCGCGTCGAACGGTTCCCGGACGGGCAGGGTGAGCGAGATCCGTACGGGTTCGTCCGCGGTCTCCTGAGCCGAGTCCGCGAGGTCGGCACCCGGCACCGAGGTCGGCACAGGCCTGGGCCGACCTCGGTGCGAGCTGCCCACCTCGGCGCCACCCGGACGGGCGCGACCGCCGGCGCCGGCCGCGCCACGCCCTGAACGCCGGGCCCGCGCACGGACCTCGGACGGTGTCGCGCCGAAGACCTCGGCGACCGTGTCGTTGAACTGCCGGATCGAGCCGAAGCCGGCGGCGAAGGCGACGTCGGCGAGCCGCAGGGACGTGCCGACCAGGAGCGCACGCGCGGTCTGCGCTCGCTGGGCCCGGGCCAGCGCCAGCGGCCCGGCCCCCAGCTCACCGACCAGGAGGCGGTGCAGCTGTCGCTCGGAGTAGCCCAGCCGCGTGGCCAGTCCCGAGACTCCCTCGCGGTCCACGACGCCGTCGGCCACGAGGCGCATGGCGCGGCCCGTGAGGTCGCGGCGCAGGTCCCACGCGGGGGTCCCGGGGGCGGCCTCGGGGAGGCAGCGCTTGCAGGCGCGGAACCCGGCCTCGTGCGCGGCGGCCGACGTCAGGTAGAACGCGACGTTCTCCGCCTTCGGCGTGCGTGCCGGGCAGGACGGCCGGCAGTAGATGCCCGTGGTGCGGACGGCCGTGTAGAACTGCCCGTCGAAGCGGGAGTCACGCGCGGCGATGGCGCGGTAGCGCTCGGTGAACGCTGGATCGCGGAGCTCGACGTCGGTCATGGCCACCATCCTGCGCCGCCTCCGGACCTCCCGGCTAGCGGGTTTCGGACACGGCGGTGCTCGCACCGATCGCGGGTGACGATCACCCCGGTCGACTCACCCTGTGGATAGATGGCGCGTTTGCTGACAACTCCGACAGGATGTCCGGCATGCCTCCGACCTGGGCCGGCGACGTCGTCGCCCGCCTCACCGACACCACGCGGTGTCCCGCCTGCGGGGAACACCTCGCATCCGTCGTCTGTGCTTCCTGCGGGCTGAACGTCTCGGGCAGGCAGGCGCAGGAGGTGTGGCGCTTGTCGGTCGCCGCGGCGGACAGCCTCCAGGACCGGGAGGCGGTGCTCGACGCGATGCGGCGGGCGCAGGGCCTCAGGACGAGCGAGGTCGGCTCTGGCACGCGGGCCGCGGACGGCGCGGCGCGCTCGGCGCCCGTCGTCGGTGCCGTGCCTGTTCCAGCGCCGATCCCCGCACCACCGGCACCGACCGCGCCCGCAGCGTTCGCGCCACCTGTGCCCGCACCGTTGACCCCCCGCGCGCCGGCGCCCGCCCCACCGCTGCCGGTGCTGCCCGTGTCGTCCGTGCCGCCGGTGCGCCCGGCGGAGGTCGCGCCTCCGGCAGTGACCAGCCCGCAGCAGCCCGCAGCAACACCCGTCGCCGCTGGTCGGGAAGCGGCCCCGCCGCGCCCGTCCGGCCCGGGCATCTCGCTGCAGCCGATCCTCGCAGGCGCGGGAGCCGCACTGCTCGCGGTCTCCGCGGTCGTCTTCGTGTTCTTCACGTTCGGCGACAACCTGCTGCTGCGGGCCGTCGTCACGGGGATCGTCACGGCCACTGCCGTCACGGTCGGCGCACTGCTGCGCCGGGCGGGGCTGCGCACGACCAGCGAGGCGGTCGCCGCGCTCGCGGTGGTGCTCGCCTGGGTGGACGTCGAGCTGGGCATGCAGGCGGGTCTGCTCGGACAGGTCGATCCGGCGCTCGCCCGGGCCACCGTGCTCGCGCTGCTGGCCCCCGGGTTCGTCGCGCTCGGCGCATGGCTGAGGGTGCGTTCGTGGGTGTCGGCGGGACTGGTGTCGGCGCCGGTGGTTCCGATACTGGTCGCCGCCGGCCTGCCGTTCTCCCTGTGGTCGATGTGGTGGTGGGCGCTCGGGCTGCTGCTGGTCGGCGTCGTGGCGTGGGCAGCGATGCGCGTGGCGCCGCTGGCCGGCGAGCGGTCCGGCGCCCGGCTGGCCGCCGAGACGTGGGTGCTGCGGGTCGTCCGGGCCGCCGGTCCGCCGCTCGCCCTGCTGGCCGCCCTCGGAGCCGAGCTGGTGACACCGGATGCCGTGCCGGGCACGACGGCGATCCTGTGGTCCGGCGTCGTGCTGTTCTCCCTGGTGCTCGGGGCCTGGCTGCGGGTGCGCTCCTGGGCATCGGTAGGTCTGGTGTCGGCACCGCTCGTACCGGTGCTGGTCCTGCTCGCCTTCCCTGGTCCGGAGGCGTCCGCGTGGTGGTGGGTGCTCGCGTTCGTCCTCGTCGCGGTGCTCGCCTGGGCGGCGATGCGGCAGCTCCCGAAGTTCGGCCGGCGGCTCGGCGGTGCCGTGATGTTCGAGCTCGAGGAGGGCGTGCTGCGCATCCTCCGAGGTGCCGGTCCGGCGCTCGCCCTGCTTGCCGCGCGCGGGGCCGAGGCGTTACCGCCGCTCACGGGGCCGGGCTCGACGGCCGTCCTGTGGTCCGCCGTGGTCGTCCTCTCCGCGGTGCTCGGGTACTGGCTGCGCGTCCGTTCCTGGACGACGACAGCACTGGTCACCGCGCCGCTGGTGCCGGTGCTCGTGGCGCTGAGCCTGCCCGCCTCCGTGTGGTCGATGTGGTGGTGGGTGCTCGCCCTGGTGCTGGTCGGGCTCGTCGGCTGGGCGGCCGGCCGGGCGCTGCCGGGGCTCACGGAGCGCCATGGTGCGACCTTCGCCATCGAGGCGACGACGCTCCGGGTGATGCGCGCGGCGGCCTTCCCGCTCGCGCTGGCGGCGTCCTTCGCTGTGGAAGCCCTGCCGTCCCTGACGAGGCTGGGCGCGACCACCGTGCTGTGGTCCGGTGTGGTGCTGCTCGCGGTCGCGCTGGGCTACCGGCTCCGCGTCCGGTCCTGGCTGTCGACGGCGGTCCTCGCCGCGCCGGTGGTGCCGGTGCTCGTGGCGCTGAGCCTGCCCGGCGCCGTGGGGTCGGCGTGGTCCGTCTGGTGGTGGGTGCTCGCCCTGGTGCTGGTCGCCGTGGTGGCGTGGACGGCGATGCGGCTGCTTCCGGCGCTCTCCCGGCACCTCGACGCGCCTGGTGGGTCGCTGTTCGTCGTGGAGTCGCGGGTCCTGCGGGTGGCACGCGCTACCGGGCTGCCCGCCGCTCTCGCCGCCTCGCTCCTTGCGGTGCTCACGGTGCCGGTCGCACCCCTGACCAGGCTGGGCACCACAGCGGTTCTGTGGTCCGCGGTGGTCCTCACGGGGACGGTGCTCGGCCATGTGCTCCGGGTCCGGGCATGGACGTCCGTCGGGGTCCTCGCGGTGCCGGTCGTCCCGCTGCTGCTGCTCGGCGTCGTCGACCCGGCCGACGGCTCGTGGCTGCCCGCTGTGGCCGTCCTCGCTGTCGCGCTCTCCACGCTCCTCGGGCGTGCCGCCCGCCTCGTCTCCGGGCCGCGCATCAGGTCCCGGCTACGGGCCGAGATCGCTGTGCTCGACGTCGCCGCGCTCGTGACGGTCCCGATCGCCGTGCTCCTGTCGTTCTTCGTCGACCAGCCGGAGGCGCTGCCGGGCCTCGGCGGCACCGCGCTGCTCGTCGCCCTGGCGGCGGTGACGGTCGCGATCATGCGGCGGGCCACCCACCACCGGCACTGGACCGTCTTCGGCGGTGTGCTCGCGGTCGCTGCGGGTGGCCTGCTGGGCGGGATCGGCCAGTGGTCAGGAGCCGGCTGGGTCCCGTTCGGGGCGGCCTGTGTGTGGACGGCGCTCGCGCTCCTGACCGCACCGCGTCTGCTCAGGCCGGCCGGTCTCGGCTCCGTCCGCGGGGCGCTGGCCCCTGCCACCCGGGACGACCTGCTGCTCAGCGGCTGGATCGTCACGGCGGCCGCCGCGGCTCCGGCCGTCGGGCTGGTCCTGGTCCGTGTGACGGACGCGTGGGTGGCGGCATGGTCGGTGCGGGACACCAGCTGGTCGCTGCCCACCGGCGCGCTGATTCCCCCGGCATCGACCGACCCGGCGCGCAGGGCCGTCGAGAGCCTCGTGAGCCTGAACCTCCCGTGGGCGCACCTGGGGACCGTTGCGCTCGTGGTCGTCACGCTGCTGGCCGCCAGGCTCGCGCGGCGTGGGCGGCGGGTCGAGGCAGTGGTCGCTCCGGTGGCCGTGCTGCTGGCCGCGTTCGGCCTCGCGCTCGACCCCCGGCTCGCGATCGCCTTCTCGCTCACCGCCGTGGCGGTGCTCGCGTTCGCGCTCGTCGCGGCGACGGCCGACCGGTCGGCGGCCTGGCGCACGCTGCGTCCGGCCGTCATCGCCGTGCAGGGGGCGGTCCGGGCGCTGGTCCGCACGTCGGGGCGGCTGCGTTCGATCGGCGGGACCGGCGTCACCGGCGCCGACCTGCGCCTCGCCCGTGCCACCGCACTCACCGGAGCGTTCGTCGCGACCGGCATGCTGCTCGCCTTCTCCTGGGTGTCGCGCCCTACGGTGGCCGCCGGCGCGCTCGTCGTCTGCGCACTGCTGCTCTCCCTGCGTGCCGTGCTGCGGCCGACGACGCACCCGTGGCTGGTCGGCGCCGGGTACGCGTACCCGCTGGCCGTGCTCGGCGTCGTGCTGAGCTGGCTCGAGCTGTCCATCGTGGCGGCGATCTGCACCGTCTCGGCGGTCGCCTCGCTGGTGGCCATCGCGGTGACCCTCGGCGGACGCACCTCGCGCAACGAGTGGTACGTCGTGCTCGGCGTCACTGCCGGGCCGTTCGCGGCGGGTGTCGTCACGGTGGTGCTCGAACGCACCTGGTGGTCGGCGGGCGCCGCGGCGGCGATGCTGGCGCTCGAGCTCGTGCTGCTGCTCACCGCCCGCGTGGGCCTGGCGCACGCCGTCCGGGCCGGAGCCGCCTTCCTGCTGCTTCCCACGGCGTCCGTCATGGTCACCAGCGTGGGGGCCATGGTCCTGGAGGTCTCCGGATCCCCGTACGTCCTGCCTGCCGTCGCGCTGTTCGTGTCGGCGGTCGCGGGCGGTGCGGCTCGCATCGCGGAGCGGATAGCGACCCGGGTGCCCGACGGCGGGCCGCTGCTCGCGGCCGCGGTACGCCGGAGCCTGGAGCGGTCGGTACTTCTCACGGGTGCCATCACCGTCTTCCTCGCCTACGCACGGCCGGCGGCAGGGCCGGACGTCGCGGTCGCCGTGCTGCTGCTGCTCATGGCGGGTGCCGTGCTCGTCGCCCGCGAGCCCGGGCGGCGACGCGTCTGGCTGCTGGTCGCAGCGCTGGGACTTGCCGCCCTCTGGACGGCGCTGGGTGGCGGCGAGGTGCGGCTGGTCGAGGCCTACACGCTCCCGCCGGCACTGGCCGCCGTCGCGGTCGGCGCACTCGTCGCCTGGCGGAGGGGACGTTCCGAGCCCGACGCCGAGCCCGATGCTGAGCCCGATGCTGAGCCCGATGCTGAGCCCGATGCCGTGGGCGCTGCGACGACGGCCGGGGCCGCCGCCGCGCCGGTCACTGCCACGACGCACGCCTGGCGGCTCGCCGCCGTCGGCGCGGGGCTCGCTGTGGTGCCGAGCCTCGTGGTGCACCTGACCCGCACCGAACCCGCCGACTGGCGGCCGTTCGCCCTGGTGGGCGGCGCGATGATCGCCCTGGCGACGGCGTACGCCCTGGGCCTGCGGCCCGTACGCGAGCGGCTCGCCTTCCTGCGCGACTCGTGGACGCGTCCGGTGCGGCGCGGGCTGGTGGCCGTTGGCGCCCTGGCCGCGCTGAGCGGAGTGGTCGAGTCGCTGCACGTCGCGGGCGAGCCGGTGTACTGGATCGGGTCCGCCGGTGGACCGCTGGCCGGCCTGCCCCCGCTGACCTGGTACGACGGTTCCCCGTTCGGGACGCCGGTCGGGGCCGGCTGGGTGTTCGCCGCAGGTCTCGGGTGGGCGCTCCTGTCGGGCGCGCTCCTGGTAGCGGCGGCCCTCCTTGCTCACCGGTCGGCACACGGCCGGACGGCGTCGTGGCTCGACCGCTGGGGCATGGCGCCGGGCCTGGTGCTCGGAACGCTCGGCGCGGTGGTGAACACCCGCCCGGTATGGGGTTCGATCGTGTCGCTGCTGGTGGTGGAGCTCGGGCTGCTCGCGCTGCTCGTGCTGGTCACGCGGCGGGCGGGCCGACCGGGAGTCGGCGCACCACCGTGGCTGGTCTGGCTGTGCGCCGTTGCCGTCGCGATCGCTGCCTGGGCGCCGCGCGAGCTGCGCGTCGAGGCGTTCTCGGTGATGCTGGGCGCCGGCCTGATCTGGTCGGGCGCGACGGCGCTGCGTCGCTGGGTGGCGGCGGGAGAACCGAAGGACGTGTCGGTCGGCCTCATGACCTGGCCACTCGGTCACGGCGGTTCCTGGCGCACCGTCGGCCTCGGCATCGCGGCTCTCGTCGGCCCGTCCGTGCTGTCCACCGCAACCGACCCGCTGACGGTCCGGGCGTCCTGGGTGGTGCTGGCCGCCCTGGCGTCGGTCCTCGTCGGGTCACGTCTGCGCCTGTCGGCGCCGTTCTGGCTCGGCGTGTGGACGCTGGCGGTCGAGGTCGTCATCGTGTTCGCGAAGCTGGGCGTCGGCGTCTCACCGCTCCCGTGGATCCTCACCCTCGTCCCCGCCGCTGTCGTGCTGCTCATCATCGCGACGCTCGACGAGCGCAGGACGGCGGCCTCCGGGGGCACTGCGGCCTATCTGCGCGACCTGCGCTGACGCCGCCAGGTGCGACCCCGCCGCCGTACGCGTCGGCGGGGTCAGCGAGGCTCGGGCACGGCGGCGCGGGCGGTGAGGCGTGCCTCGAGACGGTCGCGCACGTCCGGCCACTCGTCCGAGAGGATCGAGAAGTACAGCGTGTCGCCCTCGGAGCCGTCGGGCGCGATGCGGTGCGCTCGCAGCCTGCCCTCCTCCCGGGCGCCGAGCTTCAGGATCGCGGCGCGTGACCGGTGGTTCCGCGCGTCGCAGCGCAGGGCGACGCGGCGCAGTCCGAGCTCGTCGAAGGCGTGCCGCAGCAGCATCAGCTTGCACGCGGGGTTCGTCACCCCGGCCCACCAGTCCCGGCCGTAGAACGTCGACCCGATCTCGACCCGGCGCTGCCCCGTGCTGAGCTCGTAGAACCGGGTGGAGCCGCGCACCTCGCCGTCGGGCCCGAGCACGGCGAAGGCGAGATGGTCCTGCGCCGCGAGAGCGGCGTCCACGTACGCCTCCACCGCCGGGACGGTGTCCGGGAGGGCGCTGGTCATACCCGCCCAGAGCTGCGCGTCGACGAGGCCGGCCAGCGCCGGGGCGTGGTCGTGGGAGAGCGGTTCGAGACGGACGCCGTGGGCCGCGAGGTGGAGATCGTGCTGCATGCGGTCATCCCACCACGAGGTCAGACCGTCGCGTCGAGCCAGTCCAGAACGGTCGACAGGTACTTCTCGCGGGCCGGCTTCGGGGACAGGACCAGGTCGTGGGCGCCGCCCTCGATGACGGCGATGTCCACCGCGGTCCCCAGCTTCGGGGCGCGAGCGTGCATGTGCGCGACGTCGAGGACCGCGTCGGTGCTGAGCATCACGTCCGCCTCGCCGCCGTCGGGCCCGGTCGTGCCGCTGGTGCACACGAGCACCGGGCAGCGCACCCCCAGCCCCCGGCCGACCTGGCGGTGACCGCGCCGGATCGCGGCGCTCCAGCCCGCGTGGACGGGGAACCCACCGTGCGGCTTCCAGCGCAGGTCGTAGTCCCACTCGCCGTTCGTGGCCTGGTGCAGGGCCCGGCCGTAGTCCTCGCTCGGCCGCTTGTTCACGAGGGTCCGGGGCGCGATCCGCCCGAGCACGTACAGGGCCTGGGTGAGCAGCGTCCGGTCCGACCAGTTTCCCCGCAGGTCGAACCACGGGCTGTTCAGCACGAGGGCTGTTACCCGGTCGGGGCGCGCGTCCGCGTACAACGAGATGATCAGCCCGCCCGTCGAGTGCCCCAGGAGCACCAGCCCGGCGTGCCCGTCGGCGGCGACGACGTCCGCCGCCGCGTCCAGGTCCTGCTCGTAGAGCCGCAGGTCGTTCACCATGTTGGGGGCACCGCCCGCCGTCGTCCACGCGTCGATGGAGCGCCCGTGGGCGCGCAGGTCGATCGCGTAGAACGGGTAGCCCCGCCCCGCGACCGCCTCGGCGAGGTGGCGCTGGAAGAAGTAGTCGGTGAATCCGTGCACGTACAGCACGGGCGGTCGGCCGACGTCTGGCCCGTCCTCGGGCGTGTAGCGGACCAGCGTCGCCTCGGCGCCACCCGGCAGCCGTAGCGTGCGCGCCTCGAAGCCCGCGCCCAGTACGTCCTCTGTCCAGTCGTTCCCGCTGTCGTCCATGTCGCTCCCGTGCGTCATGCGTGCGCCTGGCCGGCTCACCGTGTGGTCTGCCGTGTGTGCTGCCGTCGGCTGACGATATAGGTAACCGGGCCCCTACAGGGGAGCGGAGGCGGACGCAGCAGCGGCGGTGGCGAGCGTTCGTTCCCGGCGCAGCGCGGGGAGGAAGCAGACCGCACCCAGGGTGCTGAACACGCCGCCGATCACCATGGCGGCCTGGATGGACAGGACCCCCGCCGCCCAGCCGAGCGCGGGGGCGCCCAGGGAGTACGCCGCGAACGACAGCATCGACGCCATCGAGAGCACCGTCGAACGGTTCCGGGACTCCGCCTCGCGGTGCAGCAGTGCCTGGTAGGCGGGCCCGTTCGCACCGTGCAGCCCGTAGGTCACGAGGTAGGCGGCGACCAGGCCGACCGGGCCGAGCGCAAGACCCATCCAGACCGCCCCGAGCCCGTTGAGGACACGCGCGATGATCGCGGTGCGCGCTACCCCGATGCGGGGCGTGGCAAGCCCGCAGAGCGCTGCCCCGCCGGCGAACACCGCCCATCCGGCCGCCGCGGCAGGGCCCGCCACGGCGGCACCGGCGGCCGTTCCGCCGAGCAGCTCGGCCAGGCGGATGGGCTGGAACGTCTCGTACACCACCATCCCGACGCTCCAGAACACCTCGACCAGCAGCAGCCAGCGCAGCACCCGGTTGTCGCGCGCCAGCCGCAGGCCGTCACGGATCACGCCGGGCGCCTGGCGCGCGGACTCCAGCACCCGGCCGGCCACCCCGGTGGTCCGGCCGCCCGACGGAGCGACGGTGCGCGGCACCTCGCGGACAAGGATCGTGACGGCGACCAGGTGGACCGCCGAGAGCACCGCGTACACCGCGTAGGGGAAGGCGAGCGCTGACCAGGCGTCGAAGGGATGCCACCAGACGAGCACGCCCGAGAGGAGGGCTCCGGCGGCGATCGAGGCACCCAGCACGGTGCTGTGCGCGGCCAGCGGCCGGTCGACGTCGGCCCCTGGCTCGGTGGCGTGCACCGTGTCCACGAACCATGCCTCCAGCGGACCCGAGTCGAGCGCCCGGAAGACGCCGGTGGCCGCCGCAGCGAGCGCGAACGCCCAGAACGTCTCCGCGCTGAGGAACAGGACGGCCGACACCACCTGCAGCACAGCTGCCGCGATGAGCATCGGACGGCGGCCGAGGGAGTCGGCGAGACCACTGGTCGGCAGCTCCAGCACGAACACCGTGAACCCGGTGAGGGACAGCGCCGTGAGCGCCTCGGTCACGGAGAGGCCGCGTTCGATGGGCAGCAGCGTGGTCACCGTGACGATCAGCCCGACCGGGAACCAGCGAGTAAGGGTCAGCAGCAGGAACACCTGCCGCGCCCGGGCCGGCGTCAGCGGCGTCATGACGGCTCCGTCTCATCGTCTTCGGCGGCATCCCGCGCGTCGTCGGGAAGCTCGTCCGGATCCAGGGGGTAGGCCGCCTGCCAGAAGGTCACCCGGCGTGCGCCGGGGGCGGGCTCAGCGGAGCGGTACCGCTCGAGGACCTCGTCCAGCTCTCGGCGCAGCTTCCGGAGCTGCTCCGGGTTCACGGTGACCCACGTGTCTCCCATGCCCGCCGCGTCCTGCCACTCGCCGGGCCACGCCTCGGCGACGTCGAGCCAGTGGCCGAAGTCGTTGCTGAACAGGCGCAGGTAGTCCCGTTCCAGCCAGCCGAGCGCGGTGGCGGCGTCCTCGTCCTGGGCAAGCTCCGTGCGCTCCCAGCTGTGGGAGCTCGTGGCGGCGCGCCAGAGGCGCTGCTTGCCCGCGCCCTCGCCGGTGTCCGCGACCAGGCCGACGGACTCGAGCTTGCGCAGGTGGTAGCTGGTGGCGCCCGAGTTGGTGCTCAGCGTCGTCGCGAGCGTGGTCGCCGTCGCCGGACCGCCGCGCCGCAGGGTGCCGAGCAGGCGCGAGCGGAGCGGGTGGGCGAGGACCTTGACGGCCTCGGGGGTGAGGCGGAAGTCATCGTGGGCATCGGGCATGCGTGCACAATACCCATGCACAAACTCTGTGCACAAGACCGATGCACAAAAATTGTGCACGTACTCAGGTCGTCAGAAGAACAGCATGACGACGGCGGTGACCACGCCCGCGATGACCACCAGCACGCGGAACACCGTCGGCGGCATCTTGCGGCCGATGCGGGCGCCGACGTAGCCGCCCACCACCGAGCCGGCGGCGAGCAGGCCGATCGCGAGCCAGTCGACGTCGGCGACGAACACGAAGATGAGCGTGGCAACGACGTTCGCGGCGAGCAGCGACACGGTCCGCAGCGCGTTCACGACGTGCACCGGCAGGTCGGTGCCGAGCCCGAGCACCGCGGCCATCATGACGCCGGCCCCCGCTCCGAAGTAGCCGCCGTACGCGCCCGTCAGCACCGAGAAGACGACGGTCGCCGGGGACATGTGGTGGCGCAGCCGGGCCGGCTCGTCGCGGCTGCGGCGGAGCCACCTGCTGATCCACGGCTGCGCGCCGACCAGCAGGCAGGAGACCAGGATCAGCCAGGGCACCACTGCCTCGAACACGCCCGGCGGGAGCGCGAGCAGCAGGATCGCCCCGCCCACCGAGCCGACCGCGCAGGTCACGAGGACGGCGAGGGTGACGGCGGGATGCGCGCGCAGCTCCTGGCGGTAGCCGAACGAGCCGCTCACCCCCGCTGCCACCAGGCCCGCCGTGTTCGACGCGTTCGCGACGACGGGCGGCAGCCCGACGGCGAGCAGGACCGGGAAGCTCAGCAGCGATGCGACGCCGACCGTCGAGGAGAGGATTCCTGCGCCGAGCCCGGCGCCGAGGATCGCGAGCTGTTCCCAGCCGGTCATCGGTCCCGCCCCTGGTCACGCAGGAGGGCGACGTCGCTCACCATCTCGACGTGCGCGTGCATGGCGGCTGCCGCGGCCTCCGGGTCGCGGCCCCGGATGGCGTCGGCGATGGCCCGGTGCCCGTTGAGGGAGTTGCGCGGCCGGCCCGGCTGCGAGAGCGACTCGATCCGGCTCTCCCGGATCAGGCTGGCGATCTCCCGCATGGTCTGGGCCAGGAGGTCCGAGTGCGCGGCGGCGGTCACCGCCGCGTGGAAGTGCTCGTCGGCCTCGACGCCGCGGTCGCCGTGCGTGATGGCGTCCTCCATCATGTCCAGCGCCGCGTCGATCGCCACGAGGTCGTCCTCCGTGCGGCGCTGCGCGGCCAGCGCGGCGATCTTGGTCTCCAGCGCGTCCCGGATGTCGATGATCTCGGGCATCCGGTCGGCGTGTGCGCGGATGGCCTCGACGATGCGGCTCTCGGTGTGCTTGCCCGTCAGCACGGTGCCATCCCCGTGCCGCACCACGACGACGCCGACGACCTCCATCGCGACCAGCGCCTGGCTGAGGGTCGCGCGGCTGACGCCGAGGCGTGCCGCGAGCTCCCGCTCGGGCGGCAGCCGGTCGCCGGCCTGCAGGCCGTTCTGTCGGATCCAGGCGGTGATCTGCTCCGCGACCTGCTCGTAGAGGCGGGTGCGGGCCAGCGGTGTCGGCAGTTCGGCGGAAGCCTTGGGAGTCACCACCCGAGAATACTTGACAGAAGTCGCATTGGACTATTGGCTAGGCCACTGATCCATCGTGTCTCGTCGGTCAAAGGTGTCCGCAGCGATGGGAAGAGGAGTTGTCATGGGTCCTGAGTGGATCGCGATCATCGCGCTCGTCGCGTTGTTCGTCGCCGGGACGGTACTGCCGATCAACATGGGGGCGCTGGCTTACGTCGCCGCCTGGTTCGTCGGCGTCTTCGCGCTGAACATGGACGAGAAGGAAGTACTGGGCGGCATCAGCGCCGACCTGGTGCTCACGCTGATCGGCGTCACCTATCTGTTCTCCATCGCCAAGAACAACGGCACCGTCGACCTCATCGTCTCCAAAGCCGTGCAGGCGGTCGGGGGCCGGGTGGCGCTGATCCCGTGGGTCATGTTCGCCGTGACCGCGCTGCTCACCGCCATGGGCGCGGCCAGTCCGGCGGCCTGCGCGATCATCGGCCCGGTGGCCCTCGGCTTCGCCCGCCGCTACAGGATCAACCCGCTGATGATGGGCATGTTCGTGGTGCACGGCGCCCAGGGTGGCGGATTCTCGCCGATCAGCATCTACGGCACGATCACCAACTCGGTGATGACCGACGTCGGCTACGAGGGCACCGAGATCGCCGTCTTCGTCGCGTCGCTCGCCATCAACACGGCGATGGCCGTGATCCTGTTCCTCGCCCTCGGCGGCCGCCAGCTCATGCGCGAGCGGGTCGACCCTGCCGAGGCGGCCGGCCACATCGCCGACGACCTGCACGCCGGCGGGAAGTCCGTGACCGTCAGCGGCCAGGGCGCCGGCGTCTCGACCACCACCCAGGCGCTGGGCGTGCGCCGCGACCACGTGCTGACCCTCGTCGCCTTCGCCGCGGTCGCCACCACCGCCCTCGCGTTCGACCAGAACATCGGCTTCGTCTCGATCACCGCCGCCGTCGTCCTCGCGATGCTGTCCCCGCAGCAGCACAAGGACGCCGTCAAGCAGATCGCGTGGCCCACCGTGCTGCTGGTGGCGGGTGTCAGCACCTACGCGACGATCCTCAACGAGGCCGGGTCGCCCGAGTACATCGGCACCTGGGCCGCGGGCCTGGGCATCGCAGCGATCGGCGCGCTCGTCCTCTGCTACGTCGGCGGCATCGTCTCGGCCTTCGCGTCGTCGACGGCGCTCCTGCCGGTCATCATCCCGATCGCCGTGCCCCTCATCGCGGCCGGCGGCGTGAGCCCCTGGGCCATGGCTGCGGCCCTCGCGGTCTCCTCGACCATCGTCGACGTGAGCCCCTTCTCCACGAACGGAGCCCTGATGCTCGCCAACCGCCCGGACACGATCTCGGAGCAGGCGTACTACAAGCAGATCCTCAACTACGCCATCATCGTCACCCTCGCGGGGCCGCTGCTCGTCTGGGCCATCCTCGTGCTGCCGGGCTGGTGAGCGCCATGACCGGACCGCTGGACGACGTCGTCGTCGTCGACCTGTCCCGGGCCCTCGCCGGGCCGCACGCCACGATGATGCTCGGCGACCTGGGTGCGCGCGTCGTCAAGGTGGAGGTCCCCGAGCGGGGCGACGACACGCGCGGCTGGGGCCCGCCGTTCGTCGGGGAGGAGGGTGCGCGCGAGTCGACGTACTTCCTGTCCGCGAACCGCAACAAGGAGTCGATAGCGCTCGACCTCAAGGCGGATGAGGGCCGGGCCACCCTCCTCGCGCTCGTCGACCGCGCCGACGTGCTCGTGGAGAACTTCCGGCCGGGGGTGCTCGACCGGCTCGGGATCGGCGTCGACATGCTGCTCGAGCGCAACCCGCGCCTGGTGGTGCTCTCGATCACCGGGTTCGGGCACGACGGCCCGGAGGGGGGTCGTGCCGGGTACGACCAGATCGCCCAGGGCGAGGCGGGCCTGATGTCCCTGACCGGCTCCGGCCCGGACGACCCGCAGCGCGTCGGCGTCCCGATCGGCGACCTGCTCGCCGGGATCTACGGCGCGTACGGCGTGCTCGCGGCGCTGCACGAGCGGCACACCACCGGCGTCGGACAGGTGGTCCGGACGTCCCTGCTCGCGGCGGTCACGGGTGTGCACGCGTTCCAGGGCACGCGGTGGACCGTCGCAGGGGAGGTGGGGCACGCGCAGGGCAACCACCACCCTTCCATAGCGCCGTACGGCCTGTTCCGCTGCCGTGACGGCGCTGTCCAGATCGCAGTCGGGTCCGAGGTGCTGTGGCAGAAGTTCTGCCTGGCCTTCGGGCTCGACGCCTCCGCTGAGGGCATGCGGAGCAACCCCGAGCGGGTCGCCCGCCGCGACGAGGTGATCGAGCTGGTCGAGACGGTCTTCGCCGACCTCGACGCGGACCGGTTGCTGACCAGGCTCGCGGACGCGGGCATCCCGGCGGGCCGGGTGCGTACCCTCGACGAGGTGTACGCATGGGAGCAGACGGCGAGCCAGGGCCTGCTCGTCGACGTGGAGCACACGAGCCTCGGCACGGTGACGCTGCCCGGCCCGCCGCTGCGGTTCTTCGACCCCGACGGCGCCGAGGTGACCCGGCGTGACCACCAGGCGCCGCCGGTGCTCGACGAGCACGCCGCAGGGATCCGGGCCTGGCTGGACACGCCCCGGCCTGAGGGGCCCGGCACGGAGGCCGGCCGGTGACCCGCCGCTGGACGGCGCGCGAGCTGCTCGACCTGGTCCTCGACGCGGACAGCTTCGAGTCCTGGGACGAGCCGGTCGACACATCCGGGCACTCGGCGGAGTACCGCGCCGTCCTGGTGGCGGCCGCGGAGAAGGCGGGCACTGACGAGTCGGTGCTCACCGGTCGCGGCCGGGTCCGGGGGCGGCCAGTGGTGGTCGTCGTCAACGAGTTCCGGTTCCTCGGCGGGTCCATCGGCCGGGCGGCGGCGCAGCGGATCGCCGCCGCGATCCGGCGCGCGACGGCGGAGCGCCTGCCCCTCCTGGCGACGACGGCGTCGGGCGGCACCCGCATGCAGGAGGGCACCCCCGCGTTCCTCCGGATGGTCGAGATCTCCCGCGCCGTCATGGACCACCGCGACGCCGGATTGCCGTACCTCGTGTACCTGCGGCACCCCACGACCGGCGGCGTGTACGCCTCGTGGGGCTCGCTCGCGCACCTCACCGTGGCCGAGCCGGGGGCGCTCATCGGGTTCCTCGGGCCGCGGGTGGTCGAGGCACTGACGGGCGAGGCCCTGCCCGACGGCGTCCAGTCCGCCGAGAACCTAGCCGCCAAGGGCGTGCTCGACGGCGTCGTCGCGCCGGAGAACCTGCCCGCGCTCGTGGAGCGGACGCTCGCGGTGCTGGTCGACCCGCCGTCGGCGCCGTCCCTGCCCCGTCGGTCCGGTGCGGCCGTTGTGAATGCATCTGCATGGGATTCCGTGCTCCTGACCCGGGCCGAGGGCCGCGTGGGGGTGCGGGACCTGCTGCGCTACGGGGCCTCGGGGACCGTGCGGCTCTCCGGCACGGAGGAGGGCGAGCGCGACGAGTCGATGCTGGTGGCGCTGACCCGGCTGGACGGCCGGCCGTGTCTCGTCGTCGGGCAGGACCGGACCCGGCAGACCGAGAGCACCCCGATGGGCCCCGCCGCGCTGCGCGTGGCGCGGCGCGCGATGGGGCTGGCCGAGGAGCTGCGGCTGCCGCTGGTCGCGGTGATCGACACCCCGGGGGCCGAGCTCTCGCAAGCCGCCGAGGAGGGTGCGCTCGCCGGCGAGATCGCGCGCTGCATGGCGGCGCTCACCCGGATGACGGTGCCGACGCTGTCGGTGATCCTCGGCCAGGGCTGCGGCGGCGGGGCGCTCGCGCTGCTGCCCGCGCAGGTGGTGATCGCCGCGGAGCACGCCTGGCTGTCGCCGCTGCCGCCCGAGGGGGCGAGCGTCATCGTGCACGGGGACACTACGCACGCGGCGCAGATGGCGGAGGCCCAGCACATCCTGGCCGTCGACCTGCTCGCCGAGGGTGCGGTGCAGCGTGTGGTCCCGGAGTACGACGGCGACACAGCGCGGGACGTGGCCGTGGCTGTCGCGGCGGAGTGCGCGGCGGTGCTACGGGAGATGGACTCAGGCCGGCTGCTCACGGGCCGCGCCGAGCTGTAGGCCGGCGCGATCGCCGCCGGACGACCCTACGAAGTGGGGGTCGGTTGCGCTGCGTAGACATCGTCTACGCGGGGTAACACGACCTCAGGTGGGGGTTGTGCCGGCGAGGAGCGCGCGGCCGAGCGCCGTCGTCTCGTAGAGGACACGGCGGCCGTGGCGCCGGCCCCTGACCAGCCCGTTGGCGCGCAGGACCCCCAGATGCTGGGCGACGGCGCTCGGCGTCGTACCGAGCTCACGGGCGAGATCCGTGGTCGTGGCGGGGGAGAGCAGCGCCCGGAGCAGGCCCGCCTTGCTGCGGCCGAGGAGCCGGGCGGTGTCGCGCGGGACAGGTGACCGGTCGAGCGACAGGGCGAGGCGGCCAACGCCCCGGCACGGGTAGCGCACGGTGGTCTGGGTTGTGGTGTTGCGCTTGACGATCACCCGGTCCGGGCCCAGCGTGACGGGGAGCAGCACCAGTCCTCCGCGCGCCGCGGCGGCACTGCCGCCGCGCTGATCCGTCAGGACGGTCAGTCGCCCGTCCGACCAGACAAGGTCGGAGTGCAGGTCCTCGAACAGCCGGACGGCGCCGCCGGAAGCGAGCTGGGTGGCCCGGTGCGCGATATCGGTCTCCAGCAGTGCGCGGATCCGCGGCCAGTGCGGGCGCACGAGGTGGTCGTGGGCATCGCGGAGCTCGGCCGCGATCATGGCGAGCTGCTCCTCCGGTGCCTCGGCCAGCTCTCGCGCCGCCGGCGGGAGGTCGTCTCCGAAGACCCGATTCAGGCTCTCGCCCACCTCCCGCGGTGTGGTCCGCTGCATCGCCGCCAGGTCGTCCTCGATGCTGGTGTTCGTTGTCGCGGGTGCCGGGAGAAGGAACTGGGGCCAGGCAAGCCGGTCGGTGACCAGCAGCGGCCACGCCGTCGCGAGGCGCAACGGCTGTACCGCCAGCCGTTCACGAGCCCACTCGACCCACCACCGGGTACGCGGGTCCGCGCCGGACCTCGCGAGCTGCTGCAGTCCGGAGATCGTCTCGGCGAGCGGCGAGATCGCGAATCGGGTGCCCGCGAGGTCGGCTGCGCTGATGTTGATACTGAGGGACACAGGCCGATTATGTAGCGCAGCGCTCAATCATGGCCGGCCGTCCGGCGGTGCCCGCAGGCTCCCGACATGACATCCGAGGACAGGCTGCCCGCCCGGTACTGGCGGCTGTGGTGGGCCGGGGCCATCGACAACGTTGGCAACGGCGCGTTCGTCACGGTCGTGCCGCTGCTCGCCGTCACGCTCACCCCAGATCCGCGGCTGATCTCGATGGTCGCCGCGGCGAGCTTCGTGCCCTGGCTGCTGTTCTCGCTCCCGGTCGGTGCGCTCGTTGACCGGCACAGCCGGATCGCCCTGATGCGCGGCGCGCAGCTGTTCCAGGCGGTGATCGTCGCAGGGATGGTGGTCCTGGTCGCGGCCGGCGCGATGAAGATCGGGTACCTGACCGCCGGGGCCTTTGCGATCGGCGTCGGACAGGTCGTCTTCGGCATCGCGAGCCAGTCCGTCCTGCCGGAGATCGTCGACACCCGGTTGCTGGGACTCGCCAACGCCCGCCAGTACCTGGCGACGACCATCGGGCAGGGCTTCCTGGGCCCGCCAGTGGGGAGTCTCCTGTTCGGTCTGGCGGTCGCGCTGCCGTTCGGCCTCGACGTGACGACCCTCGTCGTATCCGCGCTGCTGCTGACGACGCTGCGCAGCACGTCCCGGCCACGGCTAGGCGAGACCGGAGCGCCGCAACGTCACGCGATCGTCGAGGGTCTGCGCTGGCTCGTCCGGCACCGATTGCTCCGGACCCTGGCCCTGCTGCTCGGCATCAACACGTTCTGCTTCCAGCTCGGCAGCGTCACGCTCGTGCTCCTGGCCACCCGCGAGCTCGGTGTCACCCCGGCCAGGTACGGGCTACTCCTTGCGGTAGCCGCCGTCGGCAGTGTTCTCGGCGGGCTACTCACCGCGCGGCTCACCCGAGCGCTCGGGCAGATCCCCGTGCTCGTCGTTGCGCTGGCGATCAACGCCGTCGCCTTTGTTCTGCTGGGACTCAGCCCGAACGCCTGGGCTCTCGCCGCCCTGCTCGCCCTCAGCGGTCTCGTCACCGCGATGTGGAACGTTGTCACGGTCACCCTGCGGCAAGAGCTGGTCCCGCTTGACCTGCTCGGCCGGGTCAACAGCGTGTACCGCCTGCTCGGCTGGGGGCTCATCCCGCTCGGTGCGCTCGCCGGAGGCCTCATCGCCTATGAGATGGACGTCCGGGCCGCCTATCCGATCGCAGGGACGCTCCGGATGGTCGCCCTCGCGAGCAGCCTGCCGCTCCTGATTCAGGCCCACCGCCAGGGGCCACAGTCGGCTGTTGACTGATAGACCACCTGCTCGCCGAGGGTGCGATCCAGCGGGTGGTTTTAGAGCGCGAGGGGGACATGGCGTGGGATGTGTTCGTGGCGGTCGCGGTGGAGTGCGTGACGGGTACGGGCGGATCGTCAACGCCACCAGCAGCACGTCCATCACAGGCCGGATTGCTGCGGGAAGCGGCGCCTGGGCTTGTGGACACCCGTCTTGCCTACGGCAAGACCGACCGGCCGCCCGCGGACGCCGCCGGCGACTTTGTCCACCTGGCGACGCTCCCCGACGGAGGCCCGACTGGTCGGCTGTTTCACGACGGCCAGGAGATCGACTGGTAGTGGCCGCCCGCAGCCTCTAGTGCCGCTGCTTCTCCAGGGCCTTGCGGATCTGCTGGACGAGGGCGAAGACGAGGAGCGCGGCGAAGGCGATCGACGCGACGTCGTCGGGCATGACTACCGACAGGCTCGCGCCGCCGAACGAGAAGCCCGACGCCACGAGGCCGATGAGCGCGGCCATCTTCAGGTGGACCAGCCGGTTACGAGCGTTGACCCAGGTTCCCGAGATGGCGGTCGGGATCATCGCGACCAGTGACGTGCCCTTGGCCAGCGCGGGTGCGAAGTCGAACAGCGCGGACAGGCCGGGGACGGCGAGCTGGCCGCCGCCGATACCGAGCAGGCCGGACGCGACACCCATGACGAGGCCGAGGCCGATCATCCCCGCGCCGTCGAGCACGCTGGGCAGCCCCTCGGCGGTGTCGACGGACGGCGGCTCCCCGAACGCGTCCATCACGGACCGCACGATCCCCGCGACCAGCACGCCGACGAAGAGCCAGCGCAGCAGGGTCTCCGGGACGCGGGCGAGCAGCCGCGCCCCGACGACGGCGCCGATCACCGCGCCCACGACGAGCAGCCCGGCGGCGATCAGGTCGACGGCGTCGTGGGTCAGGTACGGGATCGACCCGACGATCGCCGCCGGCAGGATCGCCGCGAGCGAGTATGCGCTGGCCCGGCGCTGCGTGAGGCCACCGAGCGACGTCAGGAGCGGCACCATGACGATTCCGCCGCCCAGACCGAACAGCCCGGAGAAGGTGCCGCCGACGACCCCGACGAGGACGGCGCGAGGAGGTGTCAGGGACTCGTCAGTCTGTTCGGTCACCCCGCGATGATCTCAGGTGTGTCGCGATGGTCCGTGCGCAGTCCATCGACCCGGTGTGCGTGGTGTCGACCTCGAGGTCGTAGGTGACCCCGTCGTGGACGACGTCTGCCTGCTTGGCGGCCATGCCCGCGACGCGGTCGCCGCGGGCGGCCTCGCGCGCCTCCGCGACCGGCGCGTCGCAGCGCACGCCCACCCACAGCGTCGGGACGTCGCCCAGGGCGTCGAGCCAGCGCCGCTGGGACGCGGCGCCCCCGAGGAACACGTCGTCGACGACGATGTGCGCGCCGGCGCGCGCCATGGCGACCAGGCCGGCGATCCAGGCGTCCTGCAGTGCCATGAACTCCTGCCCGACGTCGACGCCGCCGTCGTCCGCGAAGCCGATCCCGTCCCCGCCGGTGGTCAGCCGGGCGGGCATCGCGTCGACGAGGGTGTCGATGCTGAGGGACAACCAGGCGTCGGGCAGGACCGCCTGCAGGTTGCGCGCGATGCCGGACTTCCCGGAGCTCGAACCGCCGTTGAGGACGATGACCTGGATGTTCATGTGGCAACGGTACGAGTGTGGGTGGCGCACGCTACAGTGAATTCCAGGGTTGAGCGGAGTAGACTCAACTTTGAGAGCGGCCCTGCCGCGCAGACTTCAGCACCATCCTGGGAGGCCTCATGGACACCAAGTTCACGACCATGTCGCAGCAGGCGATCGGCGACGCGATCCAGTCGGCGTCGGCTGCCGGCAACCCGCAGCTCGAGCCGGTCCACCTGCTGGCGTCGCTGCTCCAGCAGGAGCGCGGCGTGGCCGTCGGCCTGCTCGATGCGGTCGGGGCCAACGCGCAGACCATCGGCCAGCGCGTGCGCGCGGCTCTGGTCGCGCTGCCCCAGGCCAGCGGCGCGAGCACCGCCCAGCCGAGCGCCAGCCGGGCCATGGCCACGGTCCTCGACCTGGCGTCCAAGGAAGCACAGGGGCTGGGCGACGAGTACGTCTCCACCGAGCACCTGCTGATCGCCGTCGCGGCCGGGCAGTCTCCCGCGGCCCAGATCCTGTCCGACGCCGGAGCCACCGCCGACGCCCTGCGCGCCGCGCTGCCCGCCGTCCGTGGGGCCGGCAGGGTCACGAGCCCCAACCCGGAGGGCACGTACAAAGCGCTGGAGCAGTACGGCACCGACCTGACGCAGCGCGCCCGCGACGGAAAGCTCGACCCGGTCATCGGCCGTGACTCGGAGATCCGCCGCGTGATCCAGGTGCTGAGCCGGCGCACCAAGAACAACCCGGTGCTCATCGGCGAGCCGGGTGTCGGCAAGACCGCGGTCGTCGAAGGGCTGGCACAGCGGGTCGTGGCGGGCGACGTGCCCGAGTCCCTCAAGGGCAAGCGCCTCGTGGCGCTGGACCTGGCCTCGATGGTGGCCGGGGCGAAGTACCGCGGTGAGTTCGAGGAGCGCCTCAAGGCGGTCCTGGAGGAGATCACGGCGTCGGACGGCGAGGTGGTCACCTTCATCGACGAGCTGCACACCGTGGTCGGCGCGGGTGCCGGGGGCGAGGGTGCCATGGACGCGGGCAACATGCTCAAGCCCATGCTCGCGCGCGGTGAGCTGCGCATGGTGGGCGCCACCACGCTCGACGAGTACCGCGAGCACATCGAGAAGGACCCCGCGCTGGAGCGCCGGTTCCAGCAGGTCTTCGTGGGCGAGCCGTCGGTCGAGGACACGGTGGCGATCCTGCGCGGGCTCAAGGAGCGCTACGAGGCGCACCACAAGGTGACGATCGCGGACTCCGCCCTCGTGGCCGCCGCGTCGCTCTCCGACCGCTACATCTCCGGGCGGCAGCTGCCCGACAAGGCGATCGACCTCGTCGACGAGGCCGCGTCGCGGCTGCGCATGGAGCTCGACTCCTCCCCGGTGGAGGTCGACGAGCTGCAGCGTGCGGTCACACGCCTCGAGATGGAGGAGGTGGTGCTCTCCGAGTCGGAGGACGCCGGCTCCAAGGAGCGTCTGCAGCGTCTCCGCGCCGACCTGGCGGACCGTCGCGAGGCCCTCGCGGCGCTCACCGCGCGCTGGGAGTCCGAGAAGGCGGGCCACAACCGCGTCGGTGACCTGCGTGCCCGCCTCGACGAGCTGCGCACCGACGCCGAGCGCAAGCTCCGCGAGGGTGACCTGGAGGGCGCGGCACGCATCCAGTACGGCGAGATCCCCGTGGTCGAGCGGGAGCTCGTGGCGGCAGAGGAGGCGGAGGCGACGAGCCAGGTCTCGGCAGGCTCGACCGCCGACCCGTCGCTGGCCCCCGTCGAGGCCCCGATGATCGCCGACAAGGTGGGCGCCGACGAGATCGCCGAGGTGGTCGCGGCGTGGACCGGCATCCCCGCCGGGCGGCTGCTGCAGGGCGAGTCCGAGAAGCTCCTGCACATGGAGGACGTCCTCGGGCAGCGCCTCATCGGCCAGAAAACTGCCGTGGCCGCGGTGTCCGACGCGGTGCGCCGGACGAGGGCCGGCGTCTCCGACCCCGACCGGCCCACCGGTTCCTTCCTGTTCCTCGGCCCCACGGGTGTCGGCAAGACCGAGCTCGCCAAGGCGTTGGCCGACTTCCTGTTCGACGACGAGCGCGCGATGGTGCGTATCGACATGTCCGAGTACGGCGAGAAGCACTCCGTGGCCCGGCTCGTCGGCGCGCCCCCGGGCTACGTCGGGTACGAGGAGGGCGGTCAGCTCACCGAGGCGGTCCGGCGGCGGCCCTATTCGGTGGTGCTGCTGGACGAGGTGGAGAAGGCGCACCCGGAAGTCTTCGACGTCCTGCTTCAGGTGCTCGACGACGGCCGGCTCACGGACGGCCAGGGTCGTACCGTCGACTTCCGCAACACGATCCTGGTGCTGACCTCGAACCTCGGCTCGCAGTTCCTCGTGGAACCGATGCTGTCGGACGAGGAACGGCGCGAGTCCGTGATGACTGCCGTGCGGGCCGCGTTCAAGCCGGAGTTCCTCAACCGTCTGGACGACGTGGTCGTCTTCGACGCACTGACGCTGGCCGAGCTCGGCAGCATCGTTGAGCTGCAGGTAGGGGCCTTCGCGAAGCGGCTGGAGGACCGCCGCATCACCCTCGACGTGACGGAGGCGGCACGCGAGTGGCTCGCGCTGGAGGGGTTCGACCCGGCGTACGGCGCCCGGCCGTTGCGCCGCCTCGTGCAGCGGGAGATCGGCGACCGTCTGGCACGGCTGCTGCTCGCGGGCGAGGTGTCCGACGGGGACACCGTGGTCGTGGACCGCGCGGACGGTGAGGGCCTGGCTCTCGAGCGCAGGGTGCTGACCGCCTGACGAGCACGCCGCTCGCCACCCGACCAAGACGTCGAGCTGACCGCCTCACGAGGACCAACAGGCCCTGTATACGCCGATCGGCGTACATCGGACTACGACTATCTGTCGATGTGCGGGGAGGACCCGCCTGCCATCCTGGTGCCGGGAGGAGCGGTCGCACGATCCTGGGGCAGGCGGGGTGAGCGGTGTCTGAGCAGCACCATGTGTGTTGGTGTTGTGAAGGTGAGTGTCTGCTCGCCCAGAACTCGGATGCTCGGACGTCCCTCTCTGCGCGGGGGTGAAAGCCGTGTGCGGGATGCCACACATACTCCCGCACGGTCAGGGCGCGCGGGGGCGAGTCGGCGGGGGCCACGGGAGAGGGCAGACGGTCAGGGAGGCCTGGTGCTGCGGTTCCATTTCACTTCGGATGATCTTGCCCGGGTTCGGATCGCTCCGGGCCCGGACCCTATGTGGGAGGTGCTGCTCAGCGCACATGTGGTGAATCAGCCTTCGGGCCCGGTGCTGTTCGGGCGCTGGCGGCAGCGAGCGCTCTCCGGCTTGCCGCCGGCAGCTCGCATGCTGTTACGGCTGGCTCCGCCGCGGGGCTACTCGCCGGACTTCCTCACGCCGGTCACTGGCTCCGAGACCTTCGAGACCGGGCTGGACGCGATGCTGTCCACCCCCAAGGCCCGGCTTCGCAAGGACATCGAGATGCTGGCGGGCGCGCACAGGCCGCACCTCTGGATGCGTGATCTCGCCGCAGGCTCCGCACCCGCCGTGCGCGGGCTCGGCGTCGCCGTGCGCTCCTACTACGAGCACGCGGTGGGGCCGTACTGGAGCGGGATCCGGGCCGCCGTGGACGTCGACCGCGCGGCGCGCACCCGTGCCTGGGTGGAGGGCGGGACCGAGAACGCGTTGCGGACGCTGCACCCGTCGGTGCGTTGGGAGCATCCGGTCCTGTCGGTGTCGACGGCTGCCGAGCGGGACATCCATCTGGCGGGTCGTGGTCTGTTGATCATCCCGTCCTACTTCTGCGTCCGTGCCCCGATCACGCTTGCGGATGCTGACCTGCCGCCGGTGCTGCTCTACCCGATCGTGCACGAGCCTGCCGGGCTGGACCGCAGCTTCGAGGTCCGGTCCGACAGCGGACGGCAGCTCACCGCGCTTCTCGGCCGGACCCGGGCGGCGGTGCTGCGAGTGCTCGGCACCGGGGCGACGACCAGCGAGATCGCGAATCGTCTGGCGATCTCCCCGGCGTCGGCGTCGGAGCATGCGACGGTGCTGCGCAACGCCGGCCTGATCGCCAGCGGGCGCGAGCGCAACACCGTGATCCACGCGCTGACCCCGCTGGGCCAGACCCTGCTCGACGGCTGCACCGGACAGGGCCCGGCGGCGATACAGCCCGCTACTGCAGGAGATCCTGTGTGATCGGCTCGGCGGTGGTCGCGAGGCACAGGCCGACCCGGTCGCCGTCGCTCCACGACTCCTCGCTGGGGCCCCAGACCACGTAGCTCACGGAGTTGGCGAGCTGGCTGGTACGGGCGATCGGACCGAGCTGCTTGGTGCCGCACACCAGGGCCACGCGCTTGTCCACCTCGTCACGGCCCGGCCAGACGGCGGCGTCGGCGAAGTCGGTGCGGCCCACGACCTGCGCGGTGTGCGAGGCGTCGCAGGGAACGGCGAGCACCTCGGAGACCTCGCCGTCCTCGGGGACGGTCTCCACGCACGAACCGAGCACGAGCTGCAGCGGATGTACCTCGCGCGGCTCCGCGATCATCGCTTCGATCGGCTCCCACTGCTGCTTGCTGACCATGTTCACGACGAGGACGATCACCACCACCAGGGCGACCACTGCGACGGCGGCACCGCCGATCATCGCGAACCGGCGTCGCTTGGCAGCGTCATCAGCCGCGGTCGGCGGGCGCCAGCCGGCATAGGAGGCCTCGGGCGCATAGCCGTGCACGGCGGGGAACGGGTGCGCGGAACCGCCACGCGGGGAGGGGAACGGCGACGGCGGCTGCTGCGGGCCGGCGCCCTGGTCCTGGCGCGGCGCGCCGGGCTGATGCTGCGGCGGGGCCGCGGGCGTCGGGAACGGGCTCGGCGGCGCGACGGCCGGCGGGATACGCGTGGCGGGCGGTGCGAAGAGCTCCTCGGTGGGAGCGTCGTCCGCGGCGGCGGGCCACTCCTCTGCGGGTGTCTCCGTCTCGCGCGGGACCTCGTTCGGGTCCACGTCCGGCGCGTCCGCGGTGGTCTGCTCCGCGGCCTTCTGCTCCTCGGGCGCCCCGGCCTCCCCGGCGACGGTGCGCGGTCCGAGCTCCTTCTTGTGCGCAGCGGCGATCGCGGCGAAGGAGAGCGCCTTGAAGTCGAAGGTCTCGTCGACGGCCGGTGCCGCCACACTGTCGGACGACGTCGCGGGCTCGGCCTTGTCCGTACCGGCGGCCTTCGACGTGGCCGGCTTGCTGTCGGCAGCGGTGGGCGAACCAGATGCGGTGGGCGAGGCGGGTGTGCTGGCCGCGTCGGGCGCCTCCACCGAGGCAGGCGCATCTGTCGAGTCGTCCGAGGCAGCGGCATCGCCGGAGAGGCCGCTGTCGACGCCCGCGTCGGCAGCGACGCTGGTGCCGACGGCGGCGTCAGCGGCGCTGCCGGCCTCAGCACGGGCCGGCTCCTCAGCCTGCGCTGTGGTTGCAGGGTCGGTGTTCTTGTTGGTGGGCGTGGGCGCCTGCGCCTGCTCGACGGGGGAGGCGGGGGGAGCCGCCGGCACCCGCTTCGGCAGTGCGGCGGCGGGCACGACGCTGATCTCCTCGGTGGGGGCTGTCAGCTTCGAACCGGCACCCGCCGCAGGCTTACGGGCAGGTCGCGGAGCGGGCTTGACGTCCGCGACGGGCTCCTCCTGTGCGGCAGGCTCCGCGTCCGCCGCGTCTCCGAGGGGCTCAACGCTCTCGCTGGGCTCAGCGACCGCTACGGGCTCACGATCCGCGAGCTTCGCCGTGGGCTCAGTAGCGGGCGCGACAGGCGCGACGTCCGCTGCCGACTCGACCTCCGCGACAGGATCCGCCTTCGCGGCCGGCTGGGCGACGGCGTCCGATGCGCTCTCCGCATCAGCCGGAGGCTCCGCGGCGGGCGCAGCGACCGCCGTCGGCCCGTCGGTGGACTCCTCCGCGGTCCCGGCCTTCGCCGAGCCGGCCCCCGCACGCTCAGCTTCCCCGGACAAGGCAGCACCGGACTCAGCCACCGCTACCGCGCCCTGGGCCCCGTCGCCCTGGGGCTCGCCGTTCGTGGCCTGCGCACCAGCGGCGTCGGACCCGTCGTCCGCCTGCCCGGGCGCGGCGTCGTCGTCCTCGGAAGGGCTGTCGACGGCCGCGCTGTCGGTCGCGGGATCCCGCTCCGCCTCGTCCGCGGACGCCGTCTCGACAGGATCCGTGGCAGGGACCTTGGCGACTTCGGTGGCGGCCGGGAACTGGTCGGGCGTCGACGTCATGCGGTTAACTTACCGACATTCGGCAACGACCTTGTCACCAGGAGGATCCCCGCTGGGGGTGCACCCTGTTTGTGGACAGTTTCACCCGCTGATTTCCCCATCGCCGGTGGAACCTCGGCGCCTCCTGCGCCGTGGGCGCGAGCGTCAGTCGGCCAGGTCGACGATCACGGGGACGTGGTCGGAGGCGCCCTTGCCCTTGCGCTCGTCCCGGTCGATGACGGCACCCGATGCGCGGCCGGCGAGGGCGGGCGACGCCCAGCAGAAATCGATCCGCAGCCCCTTGTTCCGCGGGAACGCGAGCTGCTGATAGTCCCAGTAGGTGTACGCGTGCTCCTCGGGGATGAACTGCCGCGTCAGCTCCGTGTACCCGGCCTTGCCGAAGGCCTCGAACGCCGCCCGCTCGGGCGGCGACACGTGGGTCTTCCCGGCGAAGTCAGCCGGGTTGTACACGTCGGTGTCGAGCGGGATCACGTTCCAGTCGCCCAGGAGCGCGACGGCGTCCCCGGCGTCCGCCCAGGTCTGCGCCGAGGTGCGCAGCGCTTCCAGCCACGCCAGCTTGTAGGCGTAGTGGGGGTCGCCGAGCGCGCGGCCGTGGGGCACGTACAGGCTCCAGACGCGGACGCCGCCGCAGGTCGCACCGATCGCTCGCGCCTCGAGCGGCGGGACGACGTCGAGCAGCGGGTCCTGGCCGTCCTCGATGGTCGCCTTGGCGAAGCCCGGCTGACCGGGGAACTGGGTGGCGACGTCGGTCAGGCCGACCCGCGACACGATCGCGACACCGTTCCACTGCGACAGCCCGAAGTGCGCCACCTCGTAGCCGGCGGCCTCGAACGCCGCGGTCGGGAACTGGTCGTCCCGGCACTTGGTCTCCTGGACGGCCAGGACGTCGGCCTGGGACCGGTCGAGGAAGGCGAGCACGCGGTCGACGCGCGTGCGGATGGAGTTGACGTTCCAGGTGACGAGGCGCACGGTCCCACCCTATGTTCACCCGACTACGCTGGTGATGTGCAGATCCTCACCAGGCGCCGCGCCGTCGGCGTCGTCGTCGCCCTCACCACCGCGGCCCTGGTCGCGGCCTGCTCGGCCGGCTCCGGCGAGGGCACCGGAGGAGCGCGCACGGACGTCGTCGTCGGCCTGACCGGGGAACCCACCAACCTCGACTTCACCACGACGTCGGGCTCGGCGATCCCGCAGCTGCTGATGAACAACGTGTACGAGGGCCTGGTGACCATCGACCAGGAGGGCGAGGTGCAGCCGCAGCTGGCCGAGTCGTGGGAGGTCAACGGGGACCGCACCGTCTACACGTTCACGCTGCACGAGGGCGTGACGTTCTCGGACGGCTCGCCCTTCACCGCGGACGACGTCGTCTCCTCGATCGAGCGGGTGCAGGACGACTGGACGCTGAGCCTCAGGTCCAAGATGGACGTCGTGCGGAAGGCGGAGGCGACGAGCGACACCGAGGTCGCCGTCACCCTGCGGCACCCGAGCAACTCCTGGCTGTTCGACATGGGCACGTCGGTGGGCGCCATGTTCCCCGACGACCTGTCCGCGGACCTGGCGACCGAGGCGGTCGGCACCGGCCCCTACACGGTCGAGGACGTCGCCACCGGCGACCGGATCACGCTCGCCGCCCGCGACGACTACTGGGGCGAGGCGCCGGCGATCCAGGACGTCACCGTCCGCTACTTCGCCGACGCGAACGCCCAGGCCAACGCCGTCCGCGCCGGTGACATCGACCTGGCGTACAACCTGCAGGCCCCCGACCTGCTGGCCGGCCTCGAGCGGGACGAGGACCTGCAGGTCCTCGACGGCACGTCGACGGGCGAGGTCCTGCTCGCGCTGAACAACACCGAACCGCCCTTCGACGACCTGCTGGTGCGCCGCGCGGTCATGCACGCGATCGACCGCAAGGCGGTGCTCGACACCGCGTGGGCGGGGCACGGCGAGCTCATCGGCTCGATGGTGCCGCCCACCGACCCGTACTACCAGGACCTGACGGACGCCTACCCGTACGACCCGGAGCGCGCCAAGGAGCTGCTGGCGGAAGCCGGCGCCGAGGACCTGAGCATCACGTTCGACGTCCCGACCCGTCCCTACGCCGAGGCGGTCGCCCAGGTCGTGGTGTCACAGCTCAAGGACGTCGGCATCGACGCGAAGATCGTCCCCGCGGAGTTCCCGGCGGTCTGGCTGGACAAGGTGTTCACCGAGCACGACTACCAGATGTCCGTGATCCTCCACACCGAGGCCCGGGACATGCTGACGATCTTCGGCGACCCGGACTACTACATCGGCTACGACAACCCGCGGGTCGCCCAGGTCGCGGAGGAGGCCGACCGCAGCAGCCCGGACCAGTACGTCGCGGGTATGCAGGAGGTCGCCCGGATGATCGTCGACGACGCCGCGAGCGACCCGCTGTTCCTCTTCCCCAACACCGTGGTGGCCGACGCCGGACTGGCGGGCATCGCCGCCAACGCGACCACCGAGTCGATGGACCTGACCGGCCTGCGCTGGTCCGACAGCTGACCCGGCCGCCGCCCGACACCGCACGTGGCCAGACAACTCGCCTCGCACGTCGCCCAGCTCGTCGCCACGCTCCTGGTGGCGACGGCGGCGATCTTCGTGCTGCTGCGGGTGCTGCCCGGTGATCCCGCCGTCGTCGCGCTCGGGATCGAGACGTCGCCCGAGGCCCTCGCGGCCTGGCGGGCAGAGCACGGCACCGACGGGCCGCTCGTGTCCCAGTACCTCGAGTGGATGGGCGGCCTGCTCACGGGGAACCTCGGCACGAGCTACGTGACGTCGCAGGACCTCACGCTCCTGGTCGCCGACCGGGTGCAGGTGACGGGCATCCTCGTGCTGCTCGGCATGCTGATCGCCCTGGTGGTGGCGATACCGGTGGGCACGCTGGCCGCCGTCTGGCACCGGAACGCCGGCGGCGTGACGCTGTCCGCGGTGAGCCAGGTGGGCGTGGCGGTGCCGAACTTCCTCGTGGGCGTGCTGCTCGTGGCGCTGTTCGCGGTGCGGCTCGGCTGGCTGCCGTCGGGCGGGTGGACGGCGCCCGTGGACGGGTTCGGAGAGTTCTGGCGGCACGTGCTGCTGCCCGCCGTCGCGCTGGGCTCCGTGCAGGCCGCGATCATCACGCGGTACGTACGCAGCGCCGTGCTGGAGATCATGCGCGAGGACTTCCTGCGGACCGCCCGCGCCAAGGGGCTCACGTTCACCGGGGCGCTGGTGCGGCACGGGCTGCGCAACGCCGGCGTGCCGGTCGTGACCGTCGTGGGGGTGCAGATCGCGTCGATGCTGATCGGCGCGGTGGTCATCGAGCGGGTGTTCGCCGTACCCGGCCTCGGCAGTCTGCTGCTGGACTCGGTGGGCAACCGTGACCTGCTCGCCGTGCAGTCGATAGTGGCGGTGCTCGTGGTGCTCGTCGTGCTGCTGAACTTCCTGGTCGACCTCGCCTACACCCTTCTGGACCCCCGGCTCAGGAGGGCGTCATGACCGGCCCGGCCCACCGCGCACGCGTGCACCCCCAGCTCGCGATCGGCGCGGTGCTGGTCGGGCTGGTCGTCGTCACGGCCCTGGTCTCGCTCGTCTGGACGCCGTACGACCCCGAGCACGCGGGCGTCGAACGCCTCCTCCCGCCCGGGGCCGAGCACTGGCTCGGCACCGACCGGTTCGGCCGCGACGTGCTCTCCCAGGTCATGGCGGGCGCGCAGATCACGCTGCTGGTCGGCCTCGTGGCGGTGGGCATCGCGGCGGTGGTCGGTGTGCCGCTCGGCGTGCTCGCGGGGATGCGCGGCGGACGGCTCGGCGCCCTCCTGATGCGGGGCAGCGACATCCTCCTCGCGTTCCCCGGTCTGCTGCTCGCGATAGTGCTGGGCGCCGTCTACGGCGCGGGCACCGTGACGGCGATGGTCGCGCTCGGCATCGGCTCGATCCCCGCCTTCGCCCGCGTCGCACGCGGCGGGACGCTGCAGGTCGTGCGGTCCGACTACGTGCTCGCCGCCCGGGCCGCGAACCGCGGCGAGCTCGCGATCGCCGCACGGCACGTGCTGCCCAACATCGGCGGCATGGTGATGGTGCAGTGCTCCGTGAACTTCGCGATCGCCGTGCTCGCCGAGGCCGGACTGTCCTTCCTCGGCCTGGGCACACCCCCGCCGACGCCGTCGTGGGGCCGCATGCTGCAGGAGTCGCAGCAGTTCCTCGGTGTCGCCGACCACCTCGCGATAGTGCCCGGCGTCGCGATC
The DNA here is from genome assembly GCF_040656015.1 of Promicromonospora sp. NPDC050249. Taxonomy (NCBI): domain Bacteria; kingdom Bacillati; phylum Actinomycetota; class Actinomycetes; order Micrococcales; family Promicromonosporaceae; genus Promicromonospora; species Promicromonospora sp. NPDC050249. Next base: position 125,733 of record NZ_JBFAKY010000005.1, read on the forward strand.
GCGGTGGCGGTGCTCGGGTTCAACCTGCTGGGTGACGGCCTGCGCGACGTCTTCGACCCCCGCCTCTCCGCCGTCGACCCCCAGGCCCGGGCCGTCGAGCCGAACGTGCAGGCCGAGCCCGGGACGTTGGCCGCGCCCGTCGAGACCCCCCGACCGCCTGCCGCCCTCGACATCAGCGACCTCACCGTCCGCACCGGCAGCGGCCGCCCGCTCCTGTCCGACGTCTCCCTCCGGGTCGCCCCCGGCGAGCGCGTTGGCCTGATCGGCGAGTCCGGCTCGGGCAAGACCATGACGGCGCTCGCGGCGCTCGGCCTGCTGCCCGACGGCGTCGCGGCCACCGGCCAGGTGCGGCTCGCCGGCGTGCCCGGGAACCTCCTGGACCGGGGCGAGCAAGCCATGGCCCGGCTGCGCGGCGAGGCGATGTCGATGGTCTTCCAGGAGCCGATGACAGCGCTGAACCCGCTGATGCGCGTGGGCCGCCAGGTCGCCGAGGCGATGACGCTGCACGGGATGCCGAGCCGGACGGCGACGCGGCGCGCCGCCGAGCTGCTGGCCGAGGTAGGCCTGCCCGATGGCGCCGCCCGCCGCTACCCGCACGAGCTGTCCGGCGGGCAGCGCCAGCGGGTGGGGCTGGCGATGGCGCTGGCCAACGACCCGGCCGTACTGGTGGCGGACGAGCCGACGACGGCCCTCGACGTCACGGTGCAGCGCCAGGTGCTGGACCTGATGGTCCGGCTCGTCGAGGACCGGGGTGCGGGGCTGCTGTTCATCACGCACGATCTGGCGGTGGTGTCCCAGGTCTGCGAGCGGGTGGTGGTGCTGCTCGAGGGTGTGGTGGTCGAGGAAGGCCCCGTGGCCGAGGTGTTCGCGCACCCGCGGCACGAGTACACGAAGCGGCTGCTGGCGGCGTCGACCCTGGAGCCCCGGGTCGAGCCTGCCGAGACCCCCGTGACCCCGCGGCCGGCCCTCATCCGCGTCGAGGACGTGACCCGCACCTATCCGAGCCGCGGCGAGGTGGTGCACGCGCTGCGGGGCGTCTCGCTGGAGGTCCAGGAGGGGCAGCGGTTCGGGATCGTGGGCGAGTCGGGGTCGGGCAAGTCGACCCTGCTGCGGATCGTGGCGGGGCTGGACCGGCCGACGTCGGGGCACGTGACGAGCGCCGGGGTGCGGATCGGTGCGGACGCGGTCTCGACAGGCTCGACCAGCGGTGCGGCGGACAGGGTATCGACAGACTCGACGAGCGGTGCGGGTACCCCCGGGCTGGGCGACCTGCGCGCCGCCCTGCAGGTCGTGTTCCAGGACCCGTACAGCTCGCTCGACCCCCGCATGACGGTGGGCGACATCGTGGCGGAGCCGCTCCTCAACCCCGCGAACGTCCGGGCCGGCGGCCCGCGGACGGCATCGGCCCGCCGGGACACGGTGCGGGAGATGCTGGACGCCGTCGGCCTGCTGCTCGACGCGACCGAGCGGTACCCGCACCAGTTCTCGGGCGGGCAGCGCCAGCGCATCGCCATCGCGCGGGCGCTCGTGTGCAGGCCGCGCATCCTCGTGGCGGACGAACCGGTCAGCGCGCTCGACGTCTCCGTCCGGCGGCAGGTGCTGGACCTGCTCGCGCGGCTCGCGGACGAGCACGCCCTGACGCTGCTGCTCGTGTCGCACGACCTGGGTGTGGTGCGGCACGTCTGCGACCACGTGGCGGTGATGCGCGACGGCCTGATCGTCGAGCAGGGCCCCACCGCCGACGTCTACGACACGCCCCACCACGAGTACACGCGCGCCCTCCGCGACGCGACTCCCCTCCTCCGCCGCTAGGAGCCTCGGCCGCAACGAGAACGGGGTTGTGTTCCAGACGGGCCCGGAAACGAACACAACCCCGTTCTCGCGCTCCGCCGCGGCCCCCAACCCACCAACCTTTTCGTTCGTCTGCCCTCGTGCGGGCGGCACATGCCGCCCATTCCTCACGAAGGAGACAGCAGATGCGCGTCAGAGCAGGTGCAGCAGCGATGCTCGCCGCGGTCCTGGTGGGCGGGGGAACGGTGGCCTCGGCCGCTGGGCCCGGCGATCCGCCCGCCGCCACGACGTCCGGCACGACGTCCGGCACGGCCGCCACCCGGTCCGGCACACCAGGTACCGCCACCTCGACGGTCACGCTGATCACGGGTGACCGGGTCACGCTCACGCAGTCGGACGGCCACCCCCGGATCCTCGGGACCGAACCCGGAGCGGGCCGCGAGGGGGTCGGCTTCCTCCACCAGATCGAGAACGGCCGCCTGCACGTCATCCCGACGGACGTCGCCGGCCTGGTCCCTGACCGCCTCGACCGTGCGCTCTTCGACGTGGCCGGCCTCGCCGAGTCCGGCTACGACACGTCCCACCCGGCACCGTCCCTGTCATCGTGCAGGCCACCGCTACCGGTGGGGCGGCGGCGAAGGACACTCGGCGAGCCGCGCCGGTCGAGCCCGACTGGGCAGGCCTGGGCATCGAGCCTGAGCGCAGGCTGGAGTCCGTCGACGCAGTCTCCGCGGAACTCGATCGCGCCGCGGCGTCCGACCTGCTGGCTGCCCTCCAGGAGCCGGCGGCGGGAGCCCGGACGGCAGCTGCGGCGCCGCCCGACCTCAAGGTCTGGCTCGACGCCCCGGTCGAGACGCTCGACGTCGACTCGTCGCCGCAGATCGGCGCGCCCGCAGCCTGGGAGGCGGGATACACGGGTGAGGGCGTCACCGTCGCGGTCCTCGACACCGGCGTGGACACCACCCACCCCGACCTGGACGACGTGCTGATCGGGTCGCGGGACTTCACCGGCATGGGAAGCACTGCCGACCACCACGGGCACGGCACGCACGTCGCCTCCATCGCGCTCGGCTCGGGCGATGCGTCCGACGGCGTGAACCGCGGCGTCGCACCTGGCGCGGACCTGCTGGTCGGCAAGGTTCTGGGCGAGGACGGCGGCGCGACCTCCTGGGTGATCGAAGGGATGGAGTGGGCGGCGTCGGAGGGCGCCGACGTCGTGAACATGAGCCTCGGCGAGCGCGGCAACCACAGCGACGGCACGGACCCGGGGTCCCTGGCCGTGAACGCGCTGAGCGCGCAGTACGGCACCCTCTTCGTCATCTCGGCGGGCAACGCGGGGAGGACGGCAACGGGACGGTGCCCGCCCCCGGGGCGGCGGACGCCGCGCTGACCGTCGGCGCGGTGAACGACGCCGACGAGGTCACCTCGTTCTCGAGCCGTGGCCCGCGCGGCGGGGACAACGCCCTCAAACCCGACGTGACCGCCCCGGGCGACGAGATCGTCGCGGCCCGCGGGGCCGGTACGGGGATGGGCACTGTCGTGGACGACCAGCACGTCGCCGCCTCCGGCACGTCGATGGCCGCCCCGCACGTCGCGGGCGCCGCCGCGGTGCTCAAGCAGGCCCGGCCGGAGCTCACGGGCCAGGAGCTCAAGGCGGTCCTCATGGGCTCGGCCCAGCACACCTCCGGGGCGGTGTGGGACGAGGGCGCCGGGCGCATCTACCTGCCGGACGCTCTGGACCAGCAGGTAGTGGCTTCGCCGTCGTCGCTCTCCCTCGGCACCTTCCTGTTCCCGCAGACGGGCGCGGCGACGCGAACCCTCACCTATGAGAATCCGACGGACCTGGAGGTCACGCTCGACCTCGCTCTCGACGTGACCGGACCGGACGGCGAAGCGTTGCCCGCCGGTGCGGCCGCGCTCTCGGCGGCGTCGGTGACCGTGCCCGCACAGGGCAGCGTCACCGTGGACGTCACCGTGGACCGCACCACCGGTGACTTCGGGCGCTTCTCCGGCGCGGTGGTCGCTACAGCTCCCGACGGCAGCGACATCCGCACGACCCTCGGCTGGGCCAAGGAGTCCGAGCGTTACGAGGTGACTGTCGAAGGCATCGGGCGGGACGGCGAGCGGCATGACGGCGGATCCCTCGTGCACGTGACGAACGTCGACGACGGCACCCGGTACAGCGAGTTCGTCGAGCTCGAGGACGGCACGTGGACCGGACGGGTCCCGGCCGGCACCTACTCGGTGTCCGGCAAGCTGTGGGACGAGGACGCCGAGGGCGCGATCACTGAGCTCACGGCCGTCATGGAGCCGCAGATCGAGGTCACGGGCGACAGCACGGTGGTCCTCGACGCGACCGCGGGCGAGCCGGTGTCGGTGACGACCGAGCGGCCGGCGGACCGGGACCGGGTCTTTCTCGACGTCGGACGGGTGGATGAGCCTGCGGAGTGGTTCAGCGGGTTCGGCGCCACCGTCCCCGGCGACGCCGACGTGTACGCGACGCCGACCGAGCCGGTAACCGAGGGCACCTTCGGGTTCACCGCGGCGTTCAATCTGGCGGCGCCCACCAGCACCGCCGACGAGGCGCCCGAGTACACCTACGACCTCGCGTACCACCAGGAGGTGGTGGAGACGCTCGCGTTCGCGGCGACGCCCGAGAACACCGCGGCGGTCTCTGTCGGCTACGCAGATCTTGGTCCCGGTGTCGACGTGTCGAGCGCGCGGTACGGCGTGCTGGTCGACGACGAGGGGGTCCACCTGCGTGGGTACTCCCGCCCGGTCGCTCCGGGTGCCAGCCGCACCGAATATGTCACCGCGAACGACGTGACCTGGTTGAACTCCGCGGAGGTCAGTGTGCCCGACGGCTCGGACGGCGTGCACATCAACGGTATCGACCACGTCTATCCGCTGGGTGCCTCGGCGGACACGCTGGGTGGGGCGGTGATCAGCACCCGGCTCACGGACGACAACCACATCGGCACCTGGGGCGACCTGCTCCGTCTGGGCCTTGAGGCGTTCACCGACTCCGACGGACACCGCATCAACTCGTTCGAGGACCCGGAAAAGCTCCGGGTGTGGCAGGACGGCACCGAGGTCGAGGACGAGGAGGAGATCTTCTTCGGCGTCCCCATCCCCGCTGAGGGCGCCGACTACCGCGTCGTCCTGGACGGCGAACGGACCGCCTCCTGGTGGAACCGGTCCACGAGAGTGAGCACGGAGTGGACCTTCCACGCCGCGCCCGGAGAGCCCGACCCCGACGGCGAGCCCCCGTTCGTCAAACTGCCGGCGCTCGACGTCGCCTACGACGTCGCAGGCATGGACCTGGCCAACAAGGCTCCGCGGCGGACCACCGCCACGGTGACCGTCGGCCACCAAGCCGGCAGCACGGGCGGCACGGTCACAGGGGCCCGCCTCTCGTGGTCGCCCGACGACGGTGCCACGTGGCGCAAGGCCACGCTGCGCCGGACCGGTCCGGGCGTCTACACCGCCGACCTCCGGGTCCCGAAGGGCACGGAGCACGTCTCGCTCCGCGTCGAGGCGAAGGACAAGGCGGGCACCACCATCAAGCAGACGGTGATCCGGGCCTACGGCGTCCGCTGACACCAGATGCTGTGGCAGGCGTGCCGCACGGCCTCGGCGTCGTGCGGCACGCCTGCTGCTGCGGAAGCTCCACGTGGCGCGTTGGTGCGCTGAGCAGGCATGACGCCAGATCCGCCGCCCAACCATCTGCGCTCCTCGCGCGTCATCCCCCGTGAGGTGGCACTCATGCCGCCGGCTTCTCACGAAGGAGACAGCAGATGCGTGCCAGAACAGGCGCAGCAGCGGTGGCGTTCGCCGTAGCGGTCGCGATGGGGGCGGGGGTACCGGCGTGGACGCTCGGCGCCGTCGCCGCGGGAGCGGACGGTGACGGCGCCGCCGTCGAGCCCGCCGCACTGACGGGGCAGGGCGCCCCGACCACCGCGTCCGTCACCCTGATCACCGGTGACCGGGTGACGCTCACCCGGTATGCCGATGGCCGCAGCTCGGCGGCCGTCACGCCGGGTACGGGACGCGAGGGCATCGCCTTCCAGCGGATCACCGAGGGCGACCGGCTGTACGTGATCCCCTCGGACGTCGCCGGCCTCGTGCCCGACCGGATGGACCGTGCGCTGTTCAACGTCTCGGGCCTGGTCGCGGCCGGGTACGACGACGCGCACCGGGACACCGTCCCGGTCATCGTGCAGGACGCCGCCGTGGCGCACGAAGCGGTCGCGGGGCGCGACGCGTCTCTTCGGGGCGACCAGCAGCCGGCGGGCGAGCGCAGGGCACAGGACCGGCCGCAGCCTGACTGGGCGGCACTCGGCCTGGAGCCCGAGCGGACGCTCGAGTCGGCCGGGGCGATCTCGGCGGACCTGGACCGCGCGGCGGCGGCCGACCTGCTCGCGGGTCTCCGGCGCGACACGTCGGCTGCCCGGTCGGCCGCACCCGAGGTCAAGGTGTGGCTGGACGCCCCCGTCCAGGCGCTCGACGAGGACTCGATGCCGCAGATCGGCGCCCCCGCGGCCTGGGAAGCCGGCTACACCGGTGAGGGTGTGACGGTGGCGGTGCTCGACTCGGGCCTCGACCGCACCCACCCGGATCTGGACGACGTCGTGGTCGGGGCCAAGGACTTCACCGGTTCCGGGAACACAGACGACCTCTACGGTCACGGCACGCACGTCGCCTCGATCACGCTGGGCTCCGGCGACGCGTCGGACGGCACGAACCGCGGCGTCGCACCGGGGGCCGACCTGCTCGTCGGGAAGGTGCTCGACGAGTTCGGCGGCGGCGAGATGTCGTCGGTCGTCGACGGCATGGAGTGGGCCGCCGGCGAGGGCGCCGACGTCGTGAACATGAGCCTCGGCGAGTTCGAGAACTACACGGACGGCACCGATCCGACCTCCGTGGCCCTCGACACGCTGAGTGCCCGGCACGGGACGCTCTTCGTCGTCGCGGCGGGCAACGACGGCGCGTACGGGACGGTGGCCACCCCGGGGGCCGCGAGCTCCGCCCTGACCGTGGGCGCCGTGGACGACGCCGACGATGTCGCCTCCTTCTCCAGCCGCGGCCCGCGAGCGCTCGACCAGGCGATCAAGCCGGACGTCACAGCGCCGGGAGTCGAGATCGTCGCGGCCCGCGCCGTCGGCACGAAGCCGGAATCGGGGACGGGCGAGTACGTCGCCTGGAGCGGCACCTCGATGGCCGCTCCGCACGTGGCGGGTGCGGCGGCGGTCCTCAAGCAGGCGCGCCCCGACCTGTCCGCACAGCAGCTCAAGGCGGTGCTCATGGGCTCTGCCCAGCACACGAGCGGCGGCGTGTTCGACGAGGGCGCCGGGCGCATCTACCTGCCCGCCGCCCTGGAGCTGCCGGTCATGGCGTCTCCCGCCTCGCTGTCCTTCGGTGCGCTGGAGTTTCCGCAGCAGGGCAGGGTGACGCGGACGCTCACCTACGAGAACGACACCGACGCCGCGGTCACCCTCGACCTCGCGGTCACGGCGACCCGCCAGGACGGCAAGCCCCTGCCGGCCCGGGCCGTGCGGCTCAGCGCGACCACGCTGACCGTCCCGGCGCAGGGCACCGCGACCGTCGACGTCCGGGTGGACACGACGGTCGGCGCCGTCGAGCGCCGTTACTCGGGCGCCGTCACCGCCACCGGGCCGGGCGGCCAGGAGATCCGTACCCCGCTCGGCTACTACAAGGAGCCCGACCTGGCGGATCTCAACATTGACGCGGTCGGGCGCGACGGCAAGCCGCATGCCGGCTCGTCCACCGTCCGGATCGTGAACGTCGACGACCCCGCCCTGTTCAGCGAGCACCTGGAGATCGGCGCGGAGGGCGTCGACCTGCGGGTCCCGCCGGGCAAGTACTCGGTCACGGGCTTCCTGTGGACGGCGGACGAGGAGTTCGTGGTGTCCGAGGCGATCGCCGTGCTGCACCCCGAGATCGAGGTGGCCGACGACACGGCGCTGGTTCTCGACGCGCGGACGGCGCGGGAGCTGACGGCGACCACCGAGCGGCCCGCTGACCTCACCTGGCTCGCGCTGGACGACACCCGGACCGCGGCCGACGGCGAGCCCTACGGTTTCGGGCTCGTGGTCACCGCCGGAGCAAGGGCCTACGCGACGCCCACCACTGCGGCGGTCACCTCCGGTACGCACGACCTGCAGACGCACTTCGTCCTGACCGGACCTTCGAGCGCGAGCCGTGCGCCGTCGTACACCTATGACCTCCTGTACGCGCAGGAGGTGGTGGACACATTCAAGTTCCGGGCGACGGAGCGGAACACCGCGGCGATCACCACCGGTTACGCGGCGCTCGGCGCGGACCACCGGAACGCGAGCGCGCGGGTCGGCTTCGCGGCCGGTCATCTCTGGGGCTCGGCGGTGTCCAGCCCGGTCACGACTCCTGGCCGGCGCACGGAGTACGTGAGCGCGAACGGCGTCGCATGGGGCCACGAGGTGTACGCGGGTGCGGAGGAGGCCGACCAGGGTTACTTCAAGAGTGAGCCCCGGGAGTACGCGCCGCGGGAGAAGGCGCGGGCGACCGTGGGTGGCGCGGTGCTGAGCACCCGCCTCGACGAGGGGTCGATCACCACCTCGGGGCGCACGCTCGACCTCGGCCTCGTCCCCTGGAGCGACGCGGGCGGGCATCCGTTCGAGTCGTTCGGCGGGGACACCACGCGGCTCCGCGTCTGGCAGGACGGCGCTGCCGTCGCCGACAACACGTACCCGTCGGCGCAGGTGCGCATCCCCGCCGGGGGTGCCGACTACCGTGTGGTGCTCGGCGCGGCGCAGGAAGGGTCCTGGTGGGACAGGTCCACGCAGGTGCGCACGGAGTGGAACTTCCACACCGAGCCAGGCGGCTCCGTGGCCGAGCCCGTACAGCTGCCGGCCCTCGACGTCGCCTATGCGGTCAAGGGCCTGGACCTGAGGAACGAGGCACCGCGCCGGACCACCGCCACGGTGACCGTCGGTCACCAGGCGGGCAGCACCGGTAGCCCGGTCACCGGGGCGAGCCTGTGGTGGTCGGCCGACGACGGCGCCACCTGGCACAAGGCCACGCTCCGCCGGACCGCCGCCGGCGTCTACACCGCGGGCCTCGACGTGCCGGCCGGCACCGAGCACGTCTCGGTCCGCGTCAGCGCCAAGGACAAGTCGGGCGGCACCGTCCAGCAGACGGTGATCCGGGCGTACGGCGTCCGCTGACATAGGCCCACGTGTCAGACCCACAGGTCACTCCGGTGACCTGTGGGTCTGACATGTCGCGGGCCGAGGGTGAGATCGTCAGGTTCTTGTTACTCCGGCGCTCGAGCGGACATTGCAGAGACGTGACGACCATACGAAGTCTGTCCGACGGCGATCCCCCGTCGGACGAGGACCGGATCAGCGAGCTCTGGCGCTCCTACGCATGGCGCGTCCAGGCATATGCCCTGCGGCACGTGGATCCGCACGACGCGCAGGAGGTGGTGTCCGAGACCTTCCTCGTCGCGTGGCGTCGCCTGGCCGGCGTGCCCGATGACCCCCTGCCCTGGCTCCTGGTCGTGGCGCGCAACATGGTGCGCAACCAGCGCCGTGCTGCCCGACGGCGGAGCGCAGTCGAGGAACAGCTCGTCCGGCTGGAGCGTGTCGCACGCGCGACAGAGGACACCGTGCTGACGGTGAGCCGGCGCGACGCGCTGATCTCGGCACTTCACGGGCTCCCACCGAAGGACCGCGAGGCGCTGCTGCTCACGGGGTGGGACGGGCTCGCGCCGAAGGATGCGGCACGGGTGGCCGGTTGCTCCGTGGCCGCCTTCAAGATGCGGCTGTCGCGGGCACGTCGTCGGCTCGATGCGGCGAGCGCCATCCTTCCCGACCTGGCGATGCCGCGCGGGGAAGAGGTCTCGCCCGGGCCGATCGACACAACGACTGACCGAATCGTGAGGAGGACCCGATGAACCGCACGTCGGACGACGAACTGCGCGAGCTGGCACCGACAGGTCCGGTAGATGCCGCAGGGCTGGAGGTCGCGCGGGCGGCCCTTGAGAGAGGCCTGCGCACCGAGCGGACGGCCCTCGCGTTCCCGCTGTACAGCGGGACACGTCCCGACACGTCGCGTCCGCGCCGCGCTGGGGGCGGGGGAAGGGCCCTCGTCGCGCTGACGGCTGGGGTGCTGCTGGTCGTGGCCGGCGTGGTCGGCGCGGTCCTGATCAGGGATGTCGCTCAGCCGGTCGGCGCACCCGGCCCCGGCACGCTGCAGGCGTCACCGTTGGTACGGCCCGGGGACGAGTCGACCGTGCACTGTGACGACCTCAACATGAGCACCGACTCGACCGAGAACATCCCTTCGTCGAAATGGCGAGGCCTCATAGATTCCGGCTGGACCCTGCCTGACGTTCCGGTGACCGCAACGCCGACGCTGCAGGGCGCGCCGGCGGAGTGTGCGGGAGCTGTCGCAGCCGCGGTCTTTGCCGACCCGGCCGACGATCGAGCCGTCGTCGTGTACGAGAGGCTGCCGGGCGCGCTTCCGCCTGTTCCCGGCACGTCTCTGGTCGAAGCAGAGGTGGGGACCACCGGCTCCGGGGACCACCAGGTGACGTGGACCGACGAGAGCGGCTACCCGTGGTACGCCAAGGCCGGCGGGATCTCGGTCGAGGACTTCCGGGCCATCCTGAACAGTCTCGACTACGGCGAGGACGGTTCGGTGACGGGTCCGGTGCCCGACGGGTTCGAGAAGGTGGAGTCTCCGGAGACCGAGCCAGGGACGACGCTGTATCTCTGGAGGATGTGGCACGACGAGAGCTCGCCGTACCTGTGGGCGTGGTGGCCCGTCACGACTCCCATCGAGGCTGCGATCGCCGACGGGCGTGACTACAGGGCGGTCGCGTTCGACGGGGGCACTGCGCTGTACAGCGGAGGCATACCGGGTCTGTCGGCCAACCCCCCGAGCCTCCGGTGGGAGAAGGACGGCGTTCGCTACTGGCTCTCGGACTCCGGGGCGGACCTGGAGACGCTCAAGGCGCGAGCACGTTCCGTCCGGCCGATCGACCTCGACAGCCCGGAGCTGCGGCCCTTCCTCAACCGCTGAGTCCTCAGTGTCAGACCTGCAGGTCACTCCGGTGACCTGTGGGTCTGACAGGTACCTGTGCCGTGTAGCCTCTGCGCGACATGAGCGAGCAGACGACCAGCGGTGACGGCGACCTCCCGGGGCTCGACGATGCCGCGCGCCGCGTGATCGGGTCGACCGGGAAGGCACCGATCCGCGTGATCTTCGTGCCCGGGCTCGGCGACCGGCTGCCGCCCCTGGTGCACCTCCAGCGCGAGGCGCTGCGCACCTGGCGGGCGCTCGGCGTGCGCACCACCATGTTCCGCGTCCGCTGGTCCTCTGACGCCTCGTTCCAGGACCGCCTGGACCGCCTGGACGAGATGATCGAGCGTTACGAGCAGCGCGGCGAGCGCGTGGCCCTCATGGGCGCGTCCGCCGGTGCGGGCGCGGTTCTCGCGGCCTTCGCCCGACGCCGTTCGGTGGTCGCCGTCATCATCATCGCCGGGAAGTTCCTCGAACCCGAGGACATCATCAAGCCGGTCCTCCTGCGCAACGCGCCCTTCGCGCAGTCGCTCTCGACGGTGCCGAAGCTCCTGGAGGAGCTGGGCCCGGACGACCGGGCGAAGATCCTCAGCCTGCGGTCGGCCAGGGACGGCGTGGTCGACGACGAGGACACGCTGCTCGAGGGCGCCGTCAACGAGACCATGCGCGTCGTGGGCCACGTGATCGCCATCGGTTACGCGCTGATGTTCCGGGCCCGCCGGGTCGTCCGGTTCCTGCGTGAGGCCATGACGGACTGACGCGTCACGATCCCTGCCGTCCCCACGGGGCGAGTGCTAATGTGCCTCACATCGTGAGCATCTTTACCTGTTCCTGCTGTCGCCGCTGAGCGGTTGCCGACAAGGCGACCCCCTGGCGCGATTCCTCGCGCCGCCGACAGCAGTCCGCGCTCACACCGCATCCACCCGCACGTGCCGACTCCGGCGTTCGCCTTCCCGGGCGGCCAGGAGACCGGGGCGGAGCCATCGACGGATGCCGGGACCGCCGCCGTCGGCGCACCCACGCACCCTTCGAAAGGACCTTCCTGTGCCCGGCATCCCCGTACTGGACCTCTCGCTGCTCGACGGCAGCCCCGACGACCAGGCGCGCTTCCGCGACGAGCTGCGGCGTGCCACCCACGAGGTCGGCTTCTTCTCCCTGGTCGGGCACGGCGTCCCGCGCGAGCTGATCGACCGCGCCTACGCCACGGCGAAGGAGTTCTTCGCGCTGCCCGAGGAGCAGAAGCGTGCGATCGAGAACGTCAACAGCCCGCACTTCCGCGGCTGGACCCGCATGGGCGGCGAACGCACCCTCGGCCGCGTCGACCAGCGCGAGCAGATCGACATCGGCGCCGAGCGCCCGGCGGTTCCTGCCGCACCCGGGAAGCCCGACTACTGGGTCCTGGAGGGCCCGAACCTGTGGCCCGAGTCCCTGCCGGCGCTGCGCGAGGTCGCCGAGGAGTGGCTGCGCCGGCTCGACGGCGTCGCCACGCGTCTGCTGCGGGCGTGGGCGGAGGCGCTCGGGGCGCCGTCCGACACGTTCGACGCCGTGTTCGAGCGACCCTCGCCGGCCCTGAAGATCGCCCGCTATCCGGGGATCGAGGCGGAGGCGCCCGCACAGGGCGTCGGTGCGCACAAGGACCTGGGCGTTCTCACGCTCCTCTCCGTCGAGGACGGCAAGGCCGGCCTGCAGGTGGAGAAGGACGGCGAGTGGCTCGACGTCGTCCCGCCCGTGGGCGCGTTCGTCGTGAACATCGGCGAGCTGCTCGAGATCGCCACCGACGGCTACCTGAAGGCGACCCTGCACCGCGTCGTCTCCCCGGCGCCCGGCACGGACCGCATCTCGATCCCGTACTTCCACGGGCCCGCGCTCGACGCGTCGATCCCGACGATCGACCTGCCGCCCGCGCTCGCCGCCGACGCGCCCGGCGTGACGAGGGACCCGGCGAACCCGCTGCACGCGGTGTTCGGCGACAACTGGCTCAAGAGCCGGCTGCGCGCGCACCCGAACGTCGTGGAGGCGCAGCACCCGCACCTGCTGCAGAACGCCTGACGGGCCTCAGGGAGACAGGTACCCCTGGGACTGTGTTGCTGAGAGTGGACAATGTCTACTCTCAGCAACACAGTCCGGGTGCGTGGGCTTTCCCTGGGCTCGGAGTAGCGCGGCTTACGGACGCTTCAGAGAGTGTGGGGCCGCACCCCCTTGTCGCCGACACCCGGGGATCCGCACACTTCGGCTATGACGACCTCCCAGGACACCTCCGCCGCCGTCGCGCACTTCGCCGGGCGGCTCGCCTTCGAGTCCGACGTCAGCGACGTCCACTCGGCGCTGGCCGCAGGCACACCGTTCACCCTGGTCGACGTCCGGTCGCCGGAGTCCTGGAACCAGGGCCACGTCCCCGGCGCGGTGCACCTGCCCGGAGGCAAGGTCCGCCTGCGCGCGGAGCAGTCCATCGATCGGGGGAAGCCCGTGGTCGTGTACTGCTGGGGCCCGGCCTGCAACGGGGCGACCAAGGCCGCGCTCGAGTTCGCGAAGCTCGGCTACGACGTCAAGGAGATGATCGGTGGGTTCGAGTACTGGGTCCGCGAGGGCTTCGCGTACGACACGTCGAACGGTCCGGTCCAGCCGGACGCGGACCCGCTGACCGCCCCGGTCTGACGGCTCGCAGAGGTCACGCCGGACGGTAGCGGTTCTCCGGGCGGCCCGTCGAGCCGTACCGGGGGCTGACCTGCGCGTGTCCCTCCGCGACCAGGTGCTCCAGGTAGCGGCGGGCGCTGACCCGCGACATCCCTACCGACTCGGCGACCTCTGCCGCCGACGCGTCCTCCGCGGTGCCGCACAGCCGGCCGAGAGCCTCCTGGACCAGGGTTCGGCTCCGCTCGGAGAGCCCCTTGGGCGGCAGGGTGGTCGCGGTCCGCGGCCCGGCCAGGAGCTGGTCCACCTCGTCCTGGTCGAGAGTGGTCTGGGCGCGGCGCACGTCCTCGCGCCGCTGCCACACGTCGTCGAGCCGCTCACGCAGCGCGGCGGACGTGAACGGCTTGACCAGGTAGGCGACGACGCCGCCAGCCATCGCCTGCCGCACGCTGTCCAGCTCGCGTGCGGCGGTGGTGGCGACGACGTCGACGGGCGGGCCGGGGAGCAGCCGCAGCCGCCGGAGCACGTCGAGCCCGCCGATGTCCGGCAGGTGCAGGTCGAGCAGCACCAGGTCGGGGCGCAGCGCGGACGCGAGCTGCAGCGCGTCGGCGCCGTTCCGGGCCTCACCCACCACCACGAACCGCGGGTGGCTCTCCACGAACCCCCGGTGCACGACGGCGACTGCCGGGTCGTCCTCGACGACGAGCGTCCGTGCCTGCTCGGTCATGATGTCGTCTCCCTGGCTCCGGCGGTGGCCGGGGTGCGCTCGGCCGGCGCTGCCGCCGTGGACGCCGCCGTCGCGGGCAGCGGCAGCTCGACGGTGATCCGCGCCCCGCCGAGGTCGCCGGTGTCGATGGCCGCCTCGCCGTCGCGCCGGTCCACCACGCGCCGGACCAGCGCCAGGCCGATGCCACGGCTGTGCTCGCGGTTGCCGGGCACCTTCGTGGAGAACCCTGCCTTGAACACCTGGTGGTGCAGGTTGGCGGGGATCCCTGGACCGTCGTCGTCCACCTGGAGGCGCAGGAGCGCGCCGTCGACGTGCAGCAGCACGCGGACCCGGCCCTCCGGGCCGACGGCGTCGACCGCGTTGTCGATGAGGTTCCCGAGCACGACGAGCGCGTCCGTGTGCAGGGACGAGGCCTCCGGCGTGGTGGGCGGGTCGAGCGCGGAGGCGTCGTCGACGTCGAGGATCACCCCACGCTCCCGCGCCGTGATCGCCTTGACCAGGAGCAGCGCCGCGAGCTCGGGGGACCGCACGCCCGGCGCCACGGCGGACGAGGTGAGCAGCCCGCCGTAGCCCGACCGCTCGATGAACGCGACCGCCTCCTCGGTGCGGCCCAGCTCCAGCAGCCCGGAGATCACGTGCACGGTGTTGGCGAACTCGTGCGACTGGGAGCGCAGCGCGTCGGTGAGGCCGCGGGTCTCCAGGAGGCCGGCGATGTCCTCGGGCTCGAGCAGGTAGATCCGGCGGCGGACGAGGCGGGTCACCCAGGCCGCGCACAGCACGCCGACCGCAGCGGCGATCGCGAGCGCCCCGAGCAGCCAGCCGCGGTCGTCGGTCAGGTCCGCGCGCAGCTCGGACTCGAGGATGCCGACGCTGGCGGTGCCGATGACGGGGGCGGGGGCGGCGTCGTCGGCGGCGTGGCCGAAGACCGGCACCTTGACGCGCCAGGACGTGCCGAGCGTCCCGGTCTGGGTGCCGGTCCACACGTGCCCGGACAGCGGTACGGAGGGGTCGGTCGAGACGCGCCGCCCGATCTGCTCGGGGTCGGGGTGGGAGTAGCGGACGCCGTTCTCGTCGGTGACGACCACGTAGGTGACCTCTGAGGCCTCGCGGATCACCTCGGCGATCGGCTGGATCGTGGCGGACGGGTCCTCGTCGTCGTACGCCTCGAGGATGGCGGGCAGGCGCGCGACGGACTGCGCCACCCCGGTCATCCGGTCGACGTAGGCATCACGGAGCTGGCGCTCCTGCAGGGCGGACGCCACGAAACCGGTAGTGCAGACGAGCACGAGCACTATGACGACCTGCAGCATCAGCAGTTGTGCTCGGAGCGTCATCGCTCTTCTCACGGACGCCAGTGTGCACCGGTTGGCGGCGGGCGCGGTAGCCGAGCGGCCGTGACCAAAACGACCACAACCTTCGTTGCGACCACAACCCGGCCGCTTGCGGGGGTGCTCCCTACGCTCACGCCGAGGTGGAGCGAGTACCGGCGAGGTGGCCGGGGACCGGTCCACGATCTCGCGACTTTCACTCAGCCGCATCCACTCAAAGGAGAAGACATGCGCGTCATGCGAACCGGGGCTGCCCCGGTCGGGATAGTCCTGGCCCTGACCCTCGCGGGCTGCTCGGCCCTGGAGGCAGGCGGCGGCGGTGGCGGCGACGCGGCCATCGACGAGCTCAGCATCGTGGTCCCGGCAGGTCCGGGCGGTGGCTGGGACCAGACGGGCCGTGCCATGCAGGCCGACATGCAGGAGGCGGGGCTCGTCGGCAACGCGACGGTGACCAACGTCGACGGCGCGGGCGGCACGGTGGGCCTGGCGAACATCGCCAACGCCACGGACCCGAACACCCTGCTCGTGATGGGCCTGGTCATGGTGGGGGCTGTCGAGACCAACGAGTCGCAGGCCCGGATCGAGCACACCACCCCGATCGCGCGCCTCACGGAGGAGCAGGAGGTCATCGTGGTCCCGGCGGAGTCGCCGTACGAGACCGTCGACGACCTCGTCGAGGACATCACGGAGAACGGCAAGGACGTGTCGATCACCGGCGGGTCCGCCGGCGGCACGGACCACATCCTCGCGGGGATGCTGCTCCAGGCCTCGGGCATGCCGTCGGAGCACATCCAGAACAAGCTGAACTACATCGCCTACTCGGGCGGCGGTGAGTCGCTGGCGGCTCTCCTCGGCAACAACGTGAGCGCGGGCATCTCGGGTGTCAGCGAGTACGCCGAGCAGGTGGCGGCCGGCGAGCTCCGTGCGCTCGCGGTGTCCGGCGAGGAGCGCGTCGACGCCCTGCCCGACACCCCGACCCTCACCGAGGCCGGGTACGACGTCGTCCTCACCAACTGGCGCGGCGTGGTCGCCCCGGGCAACATCGAGGACGCCGACAAGGAGGCGCTGACCACTGCCGTCACCGAGCTCGCCGGGTCGGACGCGTGGAAGGCCACGCTCGAGGAGAAGGGCTGGGACGACGCCTTCCTCGCGGGCGACGAGTTCGACACGTACCTCGAGGGCAACATCACGGAGATCCAGGTGGTGCTCCAGGACATCGGTCTCGTCAAGTGAGGCCCGACGACGCGGCGCCCCTGGCGCCCACAGCACCGGGTGAGCCGACGGCGGAGGCCGGCCCTCCGCCGTCGGACAACCTCGAGCCGCGGGCCGCAGAGCCGCCGCGCCGTCGGTGGGGCGAGCTCGTCCTGGCCCTGGCCACCACAGCGCTCGGCGTGTACGTGCTGGTCGCCGCGGGGAGCATCACCGTGCCCAGCTCGACCAACACGCTGGGCCCGCGCGCCTTCCCCTACCTGGTGGGCGGGATGCTCGCCGTCGTCGGCGTGGTGCTGGTCCTCCTGGTCCTGAGCGGCCGGGGCGGTGAGGAGGAGGGCGGCGAGGACGTCGACCCCACCGTCCGCACCGACTGGCTGACGGTGGTCCTGCTCGTGGTGGCCCTGGTCGTCCACGTGTTCCTGATCAACGTCATCGGCTGGCCGTTCGCCGCGGCGGTCCTGTTCGCGGCCGCCGCGATGATCCTGGGCGCGCGCCCGTGGTGGCGCGCGGCCCTGACCGGGCTCGTGCTGGGCCTGGTCGTCCAACTGATCTTCGGTGGGCTGCTGGGGCTGTCGCTCCCGCCCGGCCCGCTGCTCGAAGGGGTGCCGTTCCTCCATGGATAACTTCTCCGCACTGCTCGAGGGGTTCGCCACCGTCCTGCACCCGGTCTACCTGCTGTGGGCGCTGTTCGGCGTGTTCATCGGCACGGCGGTCGGCGTGCTGCCGGGCATCGGCCCGGCCATGGCCATCGCGCTGCTCCTCCCGCTGACCTACACCCTGGAGCCGACGGCGGCGATCATCGCCTTCGCCGGCATCTACTACGGCGGCATGTACGGCGGCTCGACGACGTCGATCCTGCTCAACACACCCGGTGAGTCGGCCTCGATCGTCACGGCGATCGAGGGCAACAAGATGGCCCGCGCCGGGCGCGGCGCCGCCGCGCTCGCGACCGCGGCCATCGGCTCGTTCGTCGCGGGCACCATCGCGACGGTCGCCCTCACGTTCCTGGCGCCGGTGATCGCCGACGTGGCGGTCCAGCTGGGTGATCCCGACTACTTCGCCCTCATGGTGGTCGCGTTCATCACCGTGGGCGCACTGATCGGGTCCTCGGTCCCGCGTGGCCTCGCGTCGCTGGCCCTCGGCCTGTTCCTCGGCCTGGTCGGCACCGACACCCTGACGGGCCAGCAGCGCTTCACGTTCGGCGTGCCCAACCTGGCCGACGGGATCGACGTCGTGGTGGTCGCCGTCGGCCTGTTCGCCGTCGGCGAGGCCCTGTACGTGGGCTCCCGGATGCGCCACGGGCCGATCAAGGTCATCCCGATCGAGAAGGGCTGGCGCTCCTGGATGAAGCCGGACGACTGGCGTCGTTCCTGGAAGCCGTGGCTGCGTGGCGCGGCCATCGGCTTCCCGGTGGGCACCATCCCGGCAGGCGGGGCCGACGTCGCGACGTTCCTCTCCTACGCGACCGAGAAGCGGCTCGCCGGCAAGGAGCGCCGCAAGCAGTTCGGCAAGGGCGCCATCGAGGGCGTGGCAGGTCCGGAAGCCGCGAACAACGCGGCCTCGGCGGGTGTGCTGGTCCCGCTGCTCACCCTCGGCCTGCCCACGACGGCGACCGCTGCGATCATCGTCGTCGCGTTCCAGTCCTACGGCATCCAGCCCGGCCCGCAGCTCATGCTGAACGAGTCCGCGCTGGTGT
Organism: Promicromonospora sp. NPDC050249; assembly: GCF_040656015.1. Lineage (NCBI taxonomy): Bacteria > Bacillati > Actinomycetota > Actinomycetes > Micrococcales > Promicromonosporaceae > Promicromonospora > Promicromonospora sp. NPDC050249. Next base: position 144,202 of record NZ_JBFAKY010000005.1, read on the forward strand.
GGGCGCTGATCGCCAGCCTGTACATCGGCAACCTCATGCTCGTGGTGCTGAACCTGCCGCTCGTGGGCATGTGGGTGAAGGTGCTGCGCATCCCGCGGCACTACCTCTACGCGGGCATCCTCATGTTCGGCGCGCTCGGCTCGTACGCGCTGAACTTCTCGCCGGTCGACGTGCTGCTCCTGGTGCTCATCGGCGCCGCGGGGTTCTTCATGCGGCGCTACGGGTACCCCGTGGCACCGCTGGTGGTCGGCATGATCCTCGGCCCGATGGCGGAGGACCGCCTGCGCAGGTCCCTCGCGATCAGCCAGGGCGACCTGAGCTACCTGGTCACGAGCCCGTTCGCCGCCTCGGCGTACGTGGCGATCATCGTGCTGGTGGTCGTGGGTATCTGGCTGAAGCGCCGGGAGCGGGCCCAGGCCTAGGCTGCGGACATGGGAACAGCACTGATCACCGGCGGGTCCGCCGGCCTCGGACTCGAGTTCGCCCGGCAGCTCGCGGCGGCGGGACACGGCCTGGTGCTCGTGGCCCGCGACGAGGAGCGGCTCGACCAGGTCGCCGCGGAGCTCCGCGGCGACCACGGCGTGGCGGTCGAGGTGCTCCGGGCGGACCTGTCGGTGCCCGACGACGTCGCGCGGGTGGCGCAGCGGCTCGCCGTCGTCGGCGGCAGGCCGGAGGACGGCGACCTGCCGCCCGTTGGGCTGCTCGTCAACAACGCGGGCTTCGCCACGAGCGCGAGCTTCGCCAAGGGTCGCATCAGCACCGAGCACCGTGGGATCGACGTCATGGTGAGGGCGGTCGTGGAGCTCAGCCACGCCGCCGTCGGGCAGATGCTCGAACGCGACCAGGGCGCGATCCTCAACGTCGGCTCGGTGGCGGCCCTCACCGCCGGCGGCACCTACGCAGCGGCCAAGGCGTACGTCCGGACCTTCACGGAGGCCCTCGCGGTCGAGCTCAAGGGCACCGGCGTCACCGCGACCCTGTTGTCCCCCGGGTTCACGCACACCGAGTTCCACGCGCGGGCGGGCATCTCCAAGTCGGCGATCCCGGAGTGGGCCTGGCTCGACGCCTCCGACGTCGTCCGGGCGGCGCTGGAGGACGTGCGCCGCGGCGTCGTCCTGTCCACCCCCTCTGTGCGGTACAAGGTGGCCGCCGCCGCGCTGCGGGCGGCGCCGCGCTGGGCCGTGCGCGCCGTCGGCAAGTACCGCTGACCGGCGGCGTGGCCCGGCGGGCCGGGCGGTCCCGGCGCCTCCTGGCGCCGGGCCGTCAGAGCCAGCCGACCTTCTTGAAGATCCAGTAGAAGATCCCGCCCAGGCCGAGCATGCCGGCGAGCGCGAGCGGGTACCCGAGAGCCCAGTGCAGCTCGGGCATGTGGTCGAAGTTCATGCCGTAGATGGTGCCGATCAGCGTCGGCGCGAAGAGGATCGCGGCCCAGGCGGAGATCTTCTTGGTCTGCTCGCTCTGCTGGAGGCTGATCTCCGACATGCGCCGCATCTCCTCGTTCTGCTCCTGGGTCACCAGGGTGGAGTGCACGTTCAGCGCGTTCGTGAGCAGCGCACGGAACGTGCCCGACGTCTCCGCGTGCTTGACGGCGTGGTCCAGCACGTTGCGCAGGCTGCGCAGCAGCTCGACCCAGAGCGGGTCCTGCGGGAGGTCGGCGTCCAGGTGCTCCGTGCCGGGCTCCCCGCCGACGTACCGCTGCTTGGCGTCGTGCAGCTCCTGGAGCATGTCCACCAGCGGGCCGGTGGCGCGCTGCAGGCCGATCACCTCGCGGGTCGCCTCGTAGATGCGGTACGACACCTCCGGGTCGCGCGAGAACAGCTGGTCCTCGATCTGGTCGATGTCGCCGCGCAGCCGCGCGACCACGGGGCGATAGGTGTCCACTACCTCGTCCAGGAGCGCCGCGAGGATCGCGACCGGTCCCAGCCGCAGCAGGTCGGGGTCCTGCTCGAGCCGGCCCCGCATGGCGCCAAGGTCCGGTGCGGCGGACCGCCGGATGGTGACCACGAAGTCCGGCCCTACCCAGGCGTGCACCTCGCCGAACTCGACCCGGTCGATGTGCCCGTCGCCGTCGTCGTCCACGCTGCGCGCGGGGTGCAGCACGACGAACAGCACGTCGTCGTAGTGCTCGATCTTCGGGCGCTGGTGCGCGTGGATGGCGTCCTCGACGGCGAGGTGGTGCAGGGAGAACTCCTCGGCCACCGCCCGGATCTCGTCGGGTTCGGGCCAGGCCAGGTCGACCCAGGCGGTTCCGCCCCGCTCGCGGGTGACCTCGCAGGTCTCCTCGATGCTCGCCGGGTTCGCCGTGCGCTTTCCGTCCACGTACACCGCGTTGTCCATGATGCTCACAGCAGAACCCTCCCAGAGGTCCACGGCAACCCGGACCGGCGTCCGCCGCGACGTACCCTTGCACCGTGAACGCTGACTTCTCCCCGACCCCGCGCGAGCAGCTGGCAGAGCTCATCAAGGAGCTCGCCGTGGTGCACGGCAAGGTGACCCTGTCCTCCGGCAAGGAGGCCGACTACTACGTCGACCTGCGCCGGATCACGCTGCACCACCGGGCGGCCCCGCTCGTCGGGCACGTGCTCCTGGACCACCTCGAGGAGGTAGGGCTGGGCACCGCCGAGATCGACGCGGTGGGCGGGCTCACCCTCGGCGCAGACCCGATCGCGGACGCGCTCCTGCACGCGGCGGCCTCACGCGGCCAGGACCTGGACGCGTTCGTGGTGCGCAAGGCCGCGAAGGCGCACGGCATGCAGCGCCAGATCGAGGGGCCGGACATCGCGGGCCGCAAGGTAGTCGTGGTCGAGGACACCACCACTACCGGCGGCTCGCCCATCACGGCGATCGAGGCGGCGCGCGCCGCCGGCGCCGAGGTGCTCGGCGTGGCCACGATCGTCGACCGGGCCACCGGGGCCGGCGAGAAGATCGAGGCGCTCGGCGTGCCGTACCACTACCTCTACGGCCTGCAGGACCTCGGCCTCGCCTGAGCCTGAGCCGGAGGTGCAGCGCAGGGTGCGGGCCGAGGAACGAGGCACGCGCCCGTAGCGGAACCGCAGGCTCGGGGGATCAACGGATCCTGAGCAGGTCAATACCGTAATCCGGTCGTCTCGATATCACTTGCCGCGAAGACTTTTGCCTAGCCCTACTGTATCTTTAGATTCATGGGGCCATTTGTCGCTTTAGTCCTGCTCGTCATCGGACTGGTGGCGTTCACCATCGCCGCGGTGCGGGTGATGAAGCGCGGGCGCTCGCAGGACGTCGAGCAGTGGGCCGAGGCGAACGGGTGGGAGTACATCGGCAAGGACCCGATGCTCGCCCAGCGCTGGAGCGGCCGGCCGTTCGGCGTGGGCCTGGACCGTGAGGCCCGCGACGTGATGCGAGGGCACGTCGACGGCCACGACATCGTCTCCTTCACGTACACGTGGCGCTCGGGCTCGCCCGACGCCGACACGCGCCGCGCGGGTCTGCGCCGCACGGCGCACGTCGTGGCGCTCGACGCGCTGCCGGGCGAGCCGGTCGTGGACCTGTCGCCAGAGGGCATCCGCGAGAAGTGGCAGAAGCTCTTCGGTGCGCAGGACGTCCAGATCGACAACCCCGCGTTCGACGGCCAGTGGCTCGTGCGCACCTCGGACGAGTACTTCGCGCGCCGGGCCCTCGACGCACGCCTCGCGAACATCGTGATGCTGCCCGACTTCCACGGGTCCCGGCTCCGGATCGAGGGGCCGTCGATCATGCTGTGGCGGCCCGGCCGCACCGACGTGACGACCCTGACCGAGCGGGCCAAGCGCGTCGCGGAGGTCGCGCGGATCGTGCTGCCCATGGAGAAGGGCGGGCCGCGCTTCGAGTCGGGCGGGACGATCAACGGCTTCGGGATCCCCGGCCTGACCTGACCGGCCGCGACCTCGCTCCACGAAGCCCGCAGGCGAGGGCTCCGGTGGGAGACGCACTAGGCTGGCGGCCATGATCGAGCGGACCACCGAAGCCTGGCTCACGGACATGGACGGCGTGCTGGTGCACGAAGGCACCGCCCTCCCCGGCGGCCCCGAGTTCATCAAGGCGTTGCGGGACAAGGAGCTGCCGTTCCTCGTCCTGACGAACAACTCGATCTTCACGCCGCGTGACCTGCGCGCCAGGCTCGCCTACAGCGGCATCGACGTGCCGGAGGAGAACATCTGGACGTCGGCCCTGGCCACCGCCCAGTTCGTCGCTGACCAGATCCCGAACGGCAGCGCGTACGCGATCGGCGAGGCGGGTCTGACGACGGCGCTGCACCAGGCGGGCTACACGCTCACCGAGTCCGACCCGGACTACGTGGTGCTCGGCGAGACCCGCACCTACTCGTTCGAGGCCATCACCAAGGCGATCCGGCTGATCACCGGCGGTGCGCGGTTCATCTGCACCAACCCCGACGTGACGGGGCCCTCGCAGGAGGGGCTGCTGCCCGCCGCCGGGTCGGTCGCCGCGATGATCACCGCGGCGACCGGCCGCCAGCCCTACTACGTGGGCAAGCCGAACCCGGTGCTGTTCCGGTCGGCGCTCAACCTGATCGGCGCGCACTCGGAGTCGACGACGATGATCGGGGACCGCATGGACACGGACATCCTGGGCGGCATGGAGGCCGGCCTGGAGACGTTCCTGGTGCTCACGGGGTCGACGTCCGCCGAAGAGGTCGAGACGTACCCGTTCCGTCCGAGCCACGTGGTGAACTCGATAGCGGACATCGTCGACCTGGTCTGATGGGCACGACGACGGATATAACCAGCCCCGAGCACGAGATCGGCGTCGGCCCCTGGTCCGGACCGCTGCCCGACGACCCGCGCTACGACCCGGAGCTCCTCGCCGAGGGCGACCGCCGGAACGTCGCCGACCACTACCGGTACTGGTCCGTCGAGGCGATAGTCGCCGACCTGGACACGCGCAGGCACCCGTTCCACGTGGCCATCGAGAACTGGGCGCACGACCTCAACATCGGCTCGGTCGTCCGTACCGCCAACGCGTTCAACGCGGCGGGCGTGCACATCGTGGGCAGACGCCGGTGGAACCGCCGCGGCGCGATGGTGACCGACCGGTACCTGCACGTGACGCACCACCCGGACGCCGAGGCGCTGGCCGAGTGGGCGGGAGGGTTGCCGATCGTCGGCATCGACAACGTGCCGGGCTCCGTGCCGATCGAGGGCTATACGCTCCCGCGGGAGTGCGTCCTGCTGTTCGGCCAGGAGTCCACCGGCCTGACGGCGGAGGCCCAGGCCGCCTGCGACGTCGTCCTGCACATCACGCAGTACGGCTCGACCCGGTCGATCAACGCGGGAGCCGCCGCCGCCATAGCGATGCACGCCTGGGCGACGCAGCACGCCTCGTAGGCCGTCGTACCGGGGCGAGCACGGGACGCCGTCGGCCCGGGAAACATCGTTGCTTCCGGGTGAGGACTCGGCAAGGATCGTCCGGTGGGCCGGAGCGACGAATGAGCAGCGCGTCCCTGACCCGGGACCGGAACTTCGTGGTCTTCTGGGGCACCCAGACGCTCTCGGTGCTGGGCGACTCGTTCTCGATGATCGCCTTCCCGCTGCTCATGCTGGAGGCCACCGGCTCGCTGGTGCAGATGGGCCTGCTGACGGGCGTCATGGCGGTCGGTTCGCTCTCGATGGGGCTCGTCGGCGGGGCCGTCGTCGACCGGTTCGACCGCCGCAGGCTCCTGATCGCCTGCGACGTGGCCCGCCTGCTGCTGTTCGCGGCCGTACCCGTCTGCTGGGCGTTCGAGCCCCAGGTGTGGCTGCTGTTCGCCGTCGCGGGTGTCGCGTCGGTGTTCGGGCAGCTGTTCCGGATCACCTACATCACGGCGGTGCCGTCCATCGTCGGGCGCGAACGGATCGCCGAGGCCAACAGCAGGCTCCAGGCCACCGCCTCGCTGGCCAGCATCGGTGGACCGGCGCTCGCCGGGCTGATCGCCGCGACGGCGGGCGTCACGGCGGCGATCGCCATCGACGCGGCGACGTTCGGCGCCTCGGCGCTCGGGCTGCTCGCCGTCCGCCTCTCGCGGGTGGCTCCGGCCGCTTCGGTGGACCGCCCCGGTCTCGGACGTGACCTCCGGACCGGCTTCGTCACCGGCGCGCGGTTCCTGTGGCGCCACCCGGTGCTGCGTGTGCTGACCATCTCCCTGACGATCACCACCTTCGTCACGTACGGCCTGACCGACGTGATCATCTACCAGGTGCGGCACGGCCTCGGGGAGAGCGAGGACGTCGTCGGTTACGTGATGGCCGCCGCAGGGGTCGGCACGTGCCTGGCGGCGGTCCTGTCGGCCCGCCTGCGCCGGACGTTCGGCTTCGGCGCCTGCTGGATCTCCGCCATGACCCTGTGCGGCCTGGCGGGCGTGGCGCTCGCGCTGAACCGTGACGCGGTGGTCATGGGGGCGGCGGTCCTCGTGTTCTGGTTCGGGCTGATGCTCGCAGCGGTCTGCTCGATGTCGCTGCGCCAGCTGGTCACGCCCGACGCCCTGCTCGGGCGGGTCACCGCGGCGTTCTGGACCATCCACTACAGCCTGGCGCCGCTCGGCGCCGCAGCCCTCACGGCGGCCGCCGACCGCTTCGGCGCGCCCGGGCCGCTGCTCGCGGTGGCCGTCGTCTACCTGGCGGTGGTCGGCGTGGCGGTCTTCACCCCGATCCGTGGACGCAACCCGGAGGACCTCCCCGTCAGGTGAGGTCAGAGCGGGTTCCGAAGGCGTCCGCGGGCGGCGGGCAGACGAAGACCACAGTGATTCGGCCGTTCGGCTGTCGAACGACCGCACACAGCTGCCGGTGGATCGTGGCAAGATCGAAGGTGCATACCCGGGCGGCCTTGGACACTCTGTGCGACCGCCCATCTCACCAGCTCATTTGGAGTTTCGCAGATGCCCATCGCAACCCCTGAGGTCTACGCCGAGATGATCGACCGGGCGAAGGCCGGCAAGTTTGCCTACCCCGCCGTCAACATCACCTCGTCGCAGACCATCACTGCCGCACTTCAGGGCTTTGCCGAGGCGGAGTCCGACGGCATCATCCAGGTCTCCGTCGGCGGCGGCGAGTACGCGTCGGGCTCGACGGTGAAGGACCGAGTCTCGGGCTCGCTCGCGCTCGCGGCCTACGCGACCGAGGTCGCCAAGGGCTACGGCGTCAACATCGCCATCCACACGGACCACTGCACGGCCGACAAGCTCGACTCCTGGGTCAAGCCGCTGCTCGCGATCGAGGCGGAGCAGGTCAAGAACGGCGGCCTGCCGACGTTCCAGTCGCACATGTTCGACGGTTCCACCGTGCCGATCGAGGAGAACCTCGTGATCGCGGCAGAGCTGCTCGAGCTGTCGCAGGCGGCGCGCACGATCCTCGAGATCGAGATCGGCGTCGTCGGTGGCGAGGAGGACGGCCACATGGCCGAGATCAACGACAAGCTGTACACGACGGTCGAGGACGGCCTGGCCACGGTCAAGGCGCTCGGCTCGGGCGAGAAGGGCCGCTACCTGACGGCCCTCACCTTCGGCAACGTGCACGGTGTGTACAAGCCGGGTGCCGTCAAGCTCCGCCCGGAGATCCTGCTCGACATCCAGAAGGCCGTCGGCGCGGAGATCGGCAAGGAGAACCCGTTCGACCTCGTGTTCCACGGTGGTTCGGGTTCGACGGCGGAGGAGATCTCCGCGGCCGTCGACAACGGCGTCATCAAGATGAACATCGACACCGACACGCAGTACGCGTACACGCGCCCTGTCGTCGAGCACATGTTCAAGAACTACGACGGCGTCCTGAAGATCGACGGCGAGGTCGGCAACAAGAAGGCCTACGACCCGCGTGCGTGGGGCAAGGCGGCGGAGGCCGGCATGGCCGCTCGTATCGTCGAGGCCTGCCAGCAGCTTCGTTCGGCCGGCCACAAGATGTGATCACGTCTCGCCGAGATAGAACCGTGGCGAGATAGAACTGGGGCGGAAATGCTGACCGGCATTTCCGCCCCCGTTCTATCTCGCCACGGTTCTACTTCGGCGCGATGAGTTCGGCGCTACGAGGCGGGCGGGCCGCCTACACCTGCCGGGGTCGGCGCGCCGCCCGACGGCGGGCCGGACGGGCCGTCGTCGTCCAGCTCGAAGCCCGGGTCCTCGTCAACGATGTCGAGGAGGTCGCCGATCCGGGTCACCTCCAGCAGGAAGCGCACCGTCGGCGGCGCGCGCAGCACGCGTACCCGGTGCGGGCTGCGGCTCGCGAGGCGCGCGAGGAACGCGACGCCTGACGAGTCCATGAAGGTCACATGGTGCGCGTCGATCTCGACCGGGAGCCGTGACTCCTCGGCCGCGGCAGTGGCCTCGTGCAGATCGCCGCCGATATCGGCGTCGATCTCCCCGGAGAGAACGATCCGCGCACGCGAGCGGCCCACGATGACGTGGATACTCGCGGGATCGCCGATCTCGGGGGTCTTATGGCCGGGGTCCTGGGGGCTCCCGCCCTGCGGACCGCGCGGGGGGTCGTAAGTTCCGTCCTGCACGGTTCTCCTTCCGGGAGCAGTGGTCGTGGCGCTGTGTCGGTCCGATGATAGAGGTTGAGGTTCAGATCTCGGACCGTCCCAATCTACGGTTGAATGTCCTGCTGGAACAGCACCTCGAGCAAGAGATACCGTTGGGAGGGCATTTTGACCGATTCATCCGGTCTAACACCGTCCTCTCCGCCGCCGCGGCACCCCGGCCTTTCCGTATTCGGCCTCGGTCCGACTCCGGACGGGACAACGAACGGTAGAAGCAACGGCGTGTCGAACGGAACGTCTGACGGAAACGGCTTCGACGCCGGCCTGCCCGCGACTCCCGCCGCCGCGAGCGTGCCCCCGAGCGCCCCGTCGAACCCGCCGTTCGGCGCCTACCGGACGGCCGCCGCGGAACCGCGCAGGCACGCTGCGAGCACCGGCATCCCACGCACCCTGCCGCCGTCGGTCGGCGACGTGGTCCTGCGTGCCGCGGTGAACGTGGGCATTCCCGTGTTCCTCACCGGGCCCACAGAGGACGGCATGCCGATGCTGTGGGCGAACAGCGCCTTCGAGCACTACGCGGGCGTGCGGTTCAGCGACTTCGCCGGGTACACGGTGCGTCGCCTCGGCGAGATGCTCGTCGAGCCGCAGGACCTCGAGCGCATGACCGAGCTGGTGAACGCGGGCCAGGAGGTGCACGCGACCGTGAAGTCCCACCTGCGTGGCGGCACGCACGGCTGGGCCCAGCTGACGCTCACCCCTGCCCGCGCGGGGCACAGCGACCGCATCACCCACTGGATCGGGTTCAGCGTGGACGTCTCCGACCACATGGAGCGGCACGCGGCCCAGCTCGCGAGCCTCGAGGTCGAGCGGCAGCAGCGCGAGGACCTCGACCTCATCGCGCAGACCACAGAGATCCTCACCGACCTCGAGTACCCGTACGCCCTGCGCGACATCGCGGAGCTGCTCCAGTCGATGGTGCGCTGGGCGGGCTTCTACGTGAACGACGACGGCCTCAAGCACGCAGCGGGCATCGACGTCGCGGCGCCTCCCAGCGGCCGCGGACGCCGGCACGCGCGGTACATCGAGGGCGACAACATCGCGGACAAGTCCCTGCGCCGCCGCCCGTCCGTCGACGCGCTCGGCGACTCCGTGACCACCGGTCCCATGCCGATCCTCGAGGTGGTGGACTCGGTGCAGGACGTGCTCGACGGCGTGCTCGACGGCCCCGTCATGCTGCACCTCGACATCCCGCACGCGCCGCACTCGGCGTCGGGGTGGCTGCAGCGCGACCTCACGCTGCGCCTCGCCGACGAGCTCGGCAAGGCACCCGACTCGGTGGTCGTGCACCCTGTTGCCGGACGGCGGGACGTGCTCGGGCTGGTCGTCATCGTCCCGGACGAGGACGAGCCCGGCGACTACGTCGAGGCCGACGAGCCGGACACGCTGCGCACCGTGGTGGAGGTCGTGGCCCGCCGCGCGGGCAGTGCCATCGACAACGCCCGCATGTACGCGCGTGAGCACCGCCTCGCCGAGACCCTGCAGCGCGCCATGCTCCCGGAGCAGGCGGACGTCGCGGGCCTCGACGTGTGGACGTACTACGCCCCCAACGCGGAGCACGCCCAGGTGGGCGGCGACTGGTACGACGTGCTGCAGATCTCGCCCGAGCTCGTTGGCCTGGTGATCGGCGACGTCGTCGGGCACGACGTCGAGGCGGCCGCCACCATGGGCCAGCTGCGCTCCGTGGTGCGCTCGTACGCGTTCGAGCTGTCGACGCCGAGCCGCGTGCTCGAACGCGTGGACCAGCTCGTGGCGGGCATGGGCATACCGCGCTCGGCGAGCATGGTGTACGCCTCTCTGAAGCGCGAGGACGAGCCGGACGTCTGGACCATCGGCTACTCGCGTGCGGGGCACCTGCCGCCCCTCCTGCTGCGTGCAGGGCAGGTGATCAAGCTGGACGAGGGCGGTGGCGCGCTCGTCGGCTTCGGGTCGCGCGAGCGGACCACCGGCGAGGCCCGTCTCCAGCCCGGCGACACGCTGCTGTTCTACACGGACGGCCTGATCGAGCGGCGCGACCGGTCCCTGCGGCTGGGCCTGGAGGCGCTGCTGGAGACGGCGTCGGCCATCACGGCGCGCGACGCCGCCGGCGTGGGCGAGGAGCTGCTCTCCCGCCTGGCCGACGCGCCGGAGGACGACGTCGCGATCGTCGTGGTGCGGATCCCCGACCCGACCGGCGACGCCGGCGAGACGGCGCTGTCGCCGCGGTGGCGGCGCTGGATGCTGCCCAGCGAGCCGTCGTCGATCGGCCGGGCCCGGCACGCGGTGCTGCGCACCTGCCAGGCGTGGGGCATCGAGGAGTCGGCGCAGGCAGAGCTCGTGGTGTCCGAGCTGGTGGCCAACGGCGTGCTGCACGGCTGGGGGCACATCGCCCTGCGCCTGTACGACACGGGCGACGGCCTGCGGATCGAGGTCGAGGACAACAACCCGGCGCCGCCCGTGGCGACCGACGGGCACCCGAACCGCCTGGGCGGGTTCGGCATGCAGATCGTGGACCGGCTGGCCGAGTGGGGCTGGCGCCCGTCGGGCAGCGGCAAGCTGGTCTGGGCGAAGCTCCGCCGCCAGCCCACCCCGCCGAAGTAGGTAGGTCCGCGAGGCAGAGCGCCTGTCCGAGTCTCCCTCGGTGACACGAGCGAGACTCGGCCAGGCGCTCTACCTCGCGGACCTACCGTGGTGGATAACGTTTTACGCGGTGGACACGTCGCGGTGGGACAACGGGGAGCCGTCGTCGTCCCGCGATGTCATCACCGCAAAACCCGAGTCGGGAGCAGAGGGCTCGCACGAGTGCTCGTCGTCGATGCGGAAGAGCTCCATCGCTCCGCACACCTCGAGCACGAACAGGTCGCGCTCGTCGGCCCCGCGGATCACCGTCGCGCCGCCCCGCTTGCGGCCGGCGTCGGCCAGCGAGATGAGGAACGCGGCGCCGGTCGAGTCCATGAACGTGACCCGGCACATGTCGATCACGAGCAGCTGTCGGCGCAGGCCGACGACGCGCGCTGCGATCTCCGGGAACTGGTCTCGTTCGGCGAGGTCGAGGTCGCCGGCGATCACGAGCGTCGTCGTCGTGGGAGACGTCGCGATCTCGATCATGTGTCGAGCGTAACGACTGTTGCCCGATCGCACCGGATGAAAGGCAAAATTCACCGTCTGCACCGCCGCCGCGGGCAATCCGGTGCGGCCTGGTTTGTCCATCTGCGCCCCAGAAGGGTCCGGAAGTGTGAGGATCTGAGCATGAGCACCCACGACAATCTCCTGCAGGGTCCGGCCCCCACCCTGCTCCCCGACGACTTCCCGGCCGCCCGAGAGCGCCTGAGCAGCGGTGACGACCCGGTCGACGTGGCTGCGGGGGCTCCGGCGTCGTCCCTCGTCTGGGCGGTCCTGGCAGAGGGCGCGCTCGCGACGGGCAGCGCCTCCGGCAACGTCGAGGCCTATGCCTACGCCCGGACGGGCTACCACCGCGGCCTCGACGTGCTGCGTCGTGCCGGCTGGCGCGGGCAGGGCCCGATCCCGGCGAGCCACGTGCCGAACCAGGGATTTCTCCGCGCGCTCCTCGCGCTCTCCGAGGCGGCCCACCTCATCGGCGAGGAGGACGAGGCGGAGCGCTGCGCGAAGTTCCTGGTCGACTCCGGCACGTCCGTGGACGAGGTACGCGCCCTCACGCTCACCACGAAGTAGACTCGGGCGCGGCCCGCGGGCGCCACCGTGGCGCACGACGCGGGCAACCCGAGCAATCCGAGAAGGTGGAGATCCATGCCAGGCGTCGTGCTCGTCGGGGCCCAGTGGGGCGATGAGGGCAAGGGAAAGGCGACGGACCTCCTGGGCTCCCGCGTCGATTACGTGGTCAAGTTCAACGGTGGGAACAACGCGGGGCACACGGTCGTCATCGACGACGAGAAGTATGCGCTGCACCTCCTGCCGTCCGGGATCCTGTCGCCGGGCGTCGTGCCGGTCATCGCCAACGGCGTGGTGGTCGACATCGAGGTCCTGTTCCAGGAGCTCGACGCGCTGATCGCGCGCGGTGTGGACGTGTCAAGGCTGCTCGTGTCGGGCAGCGCGCACATCATCGCCCCGTACCACCGCACCATCGACAAGGTGACCGAGCGGTTCCTCGGCAAGCGCCGCATCGGCACCACCGGGCGGGGGATCGGTCCGGCGTACGCCGACAAGATCAACCGCGTCGGCATCCGCATGTGGGACCTGTTCGACGAGAAGATCCTGCGCGCCAAGATCGAGGGCTCGCTCGACCAGAAGAACCACCTGCTCGTGAAGATCTACAACCGGCGCGCCATCACGGTGGACGAGACGCTCGACGAGCTGCTCCAGTACGCCGAGCGCCTGCGGCCCATGGTCACGGACACCGCCGTCGAGCTGGACCGGGCCATCCAGGCGGGCAAGACGGTCCTGTTCGAGGCCGGTCAGGCGACCATGCTCGACATCGACCACGGCACCTACCCGTTCGTCACGTCGTCCAGCGCGACGGCGGGCGGCGCGGTGACCGGTTCCGGCGTCGGACCCACGCGGATCGACTCCGTGATCGGTGTCATCAAGGCCTACACGACCCGCGTCGGCGAGGGCCCGTTCCCCACGGAGCTGTTCGACGACAAGGGCGAGTTCCTGCGCAAGACCGGCGGCGAGTACGGCGTCACCACGGGCCGTGCGCGGCGCACCGGCTGGTACGACGCCGTCATCGCCCGCTACGCGACCCGCATCAACGGGCTCACCGACATCGTGCTCACCAAGCTCGACGTGCTCACCGGCATGGAGAAAGTGCCCGTCTGCGTGGCGTACGACGTCGACGGCGTCCGCCACGATGAGATGCCCACCGACCAGACGGCGTTCCACCACGCGAAGCCGATCTACGAGGAGTTCGACGGCTGGTGGGAGGACATCTCCAAGGCCCGCGCCTTCGAGGACCTGCCGCCGAACGCCCAGGCCTACGTGAAGGCGCTCGAGGAGATGTCGGGCACGCGGATCTCCGCGATCGGCGTCGGCCCCAAGCGCGACGAGATCATCCCTGTGCACGACCTCATCCACAGCCGCTGAGTCCGTATCCCCCTCAGAGAACCCACTCAGAGAACCCACCAAGAGAGCCTTCTGCCACGTGAAGATCCTCGTCATCGGGACCGGCGCCCGCGAGCACGCCATCATCCACTCCCTGCACCGGGAGACCGCGTCCGGGTCCGCTGCCCACGAGCTGCACGCGGCGCCCGGGAACCCTGGCATCGCAGGGCTGGCCACGCTCCACGAGGTCGACCCGCTGGACGGGACGGCAGTGGCGGCGCTCGCCGAGCAGGTGGGCGCCGAGCTGGTCGTCGTCGGCCCCGAGGCGCCGCTGGTGGCGGGTGTCGCGGACGGGGTCCGGGCGGCCGGCATCCCGGTGTTCGGGCCGTCCGGCGAGGCCGCCCGGCTCGAGGGCTCCAAGTCGTTCGCCAAGGAGGTCATGGCCGCCGCGGGCGTCCCGACCGCCATGGCGCACGTGTGCACCGACGTCACGGAGCTTGCCGCCGCCCTGGACGCGTTCGGTGTCCCGTACGTGGTCAAGGACGACGGCCTGGCGGCGGGCAAGGGCGTGGTGGTCACCGACGACCGCGCGGCCGCACTGGCCCACGGCGAGGCGTGCCTCGCCGGCGGGGGCACCGTGGTGGTCGAGGAGTACCTCGACGGACCCGAGGTCTCCCTGTTCTGCATCTCCGACGGCTCGAAGGTCGTCCCCCTGGTCCCCGCGCAGGACTTCAAGCGCGTCGGGAACGAGGACGAAGGCCCCAACACCGGTGGCATGGGGGCCTACAGCCCGCTGGACTGGGCGCCGCAGGGCCTCGTGGACGAGGTGATGGCGCGCGTCGCCCAGCCGACCGTCGACGAGATGGCACGGCGCGGCACGCCGTTCTCCGGCGTCCTGTACGTGGGGCTGGCGCTCACCAGCCGGGGCACGCGCGTGGTCGAGTTCAACGCGCGCTTCGGTGACCCGGAGACCCAGTCCGTGCTGGCCCGGCTCCTGACGCCGCTCTCGGAGGTCATGCTCGCGGCGGCCCTCGGCAGGCTCGCCGAGCTGGAGCCGCTCCGCTGGCGCCGGGAGGCCTCGGTGACGGTCGTCGTCGCGTCCGAGGGCTATCCCGAGCTCGCCCGGTCGGGTGACCCGATCACGGGCATCGAGGACGCCGAGGCGCTCTCCGGCGTGCACGTGCTGCACGCCGGTACCGGCCTCTCCGAGACCGGCGAGCTGGTCAGCGCCGGTGGACGCGTGCTGTCCGTCGTGGCCCTGGGCACCGACCTCGCCGACGCCCGACGTCGGGCCTACGAGGGCGTCGCGAAGATCGAGCTCAAGGGCTCGCACCACCGCACCGACATCGCGCTGAAGGCGGAGCGCGGCGAGGTCACGGTTCCGTAGCAGGGCCGCAGGGCCGGGCGGCCACGCCGGAGGTCCGGCGCAGCCGCCCGCGTCAGGCTCCGCTACGCCGTGCGCCGCCACTGCTGGGTGGCGGCCGCGGCGTCACAGGTCGCGAGCGCGAGATCCCAGGAGTCCGCCGGGGTGGCGAGGCACAGGGTCGGGTCGACGACGCTGCTGATCGTCGCGTCGGCGCCCAGCTCCCACTGCTGCTCGGGCGTGCCCGTGCAGTCGGCGATGACCAGCTTGCCACCGGCGGCGAGTGCGCCGCCCGGCGCGACGCACATGTCGCCGTAGACCGTGAGCTGCCGGTCCGCGGTCCAGTCGAACGACTGGTTGCCGCCCCCGTTGCAGTTCCACAGGCCGAGCTGCGTGCCGGCCGTCGTCGAGAAGCCCGGCACGTCGACGCACACGCCGTGCTGGACGCTGACGAGCGGCTCACCCGGCGGTGCGGGCGGCAGGTCGTTCAGGGCCTCCTTCTTGAGCAGCCGCCAGCCCCACTGGATCTGGGCCAGCCCCGAGGCGTTGGTGACCTCGAGGTCGCCGTCGCCGACGACCTCCGTCAGCGTGTACGCGTCCCCCGTCCGAAGGCCGGGCCAGTAGACGATCCCGATGCCCTGGTCCCGTGCGACCTCGGTCAGCGCGCCGAGGTACGACGTGTAGACGTCGCCCTCGTGGTTGCCGTAGTTGAGGCCTGTCGTCATCGGTGAGCCGGCCTCGCTGACGACCGTGCGCCACCCGTACTCGCCGATACGCGGGAGCAGGTTCGCCTTCCACTCGTCCTCGGTCGTGTGGTCGGCCCAGAACCCGTAGAAGTGCAGCGAGAGCAGCGTCCCCTTCAGCTCCCTGGCCGCGCCGACACCGGTGACGTCGTCGTTGTAGCCGGTCCCCGAGACGATCACGCGACGGCGGGGCACGTCGTCGTGGTCGTCCAGCCACCCGGCGGTCAGGTCCACCCACGCGTCGAGGGTGTAGCCGAACGGCTCGTTCATGGGCTCGAAGTACACCTTCGGGTTGCGCCGGTACTCCGTCACGACCGTGTCCCACATCGCGTCGAAGGCGGCGGGGTCGTCGGCCAGGCCGTCCTTGGCGCTGTCCGCCTCCCAGTAGCTGAGGATGACCTTGAACCCGTGGTCCGTGGCGGAGTCGATGGCGCCCTGGTACGAGTCCCACCAGTCGGTGCCGACGCTCGACGGGTTGATCGGCAGCCGCACCGTGTTGGCGCGCGTCTCGTGCCGGAACTCGAGAAGGATGTCGGTCGCCTTGGCGTACGTCGTGTCGTAGTCGTCCTCCGTGCTCAGGCCGGAGGGCACGACCTCGTCGTCCGCGTAGTTGTCGCGCGGGTCCGCCCAGTTGACCCCGCGGAACTCACCGGTGCCGGACGGCCCGACCGAGGGGGCGGCGACAGCCGCAGTGGGAACCACCGCCACCGCCGCTATGAGGAGGCCGGCGACCGCAAGGGCGCCGGTCCGGATTGCTCGTGTCATGGGGACTCCGATCTGGGGACGCGTCGCTGCGCCGCCGTCCGAGGCCTCGGGGCGACTGTGCCGGCCCGATGCCTATGTTGGCGCAAACATCGCACGCCGATCCGCAGTTGCGCAAGGACCTGCCTCCGTCCCGGTTCCCTTGCGCGGCAGTTCTGCGGGTCGTGCGGCCCTAGCGCGCCACCCCCCGGCGTTCCCGCGCCGGCATGCCCGTGACGTCCATCAGGACGCCGATCATGCGGGCGCGGACGCCCGCGTCATCGGTGACGGTGGTGGCGCGGCAGCGCACCCACATCTCGCGGCCGTCGGCGGCGAGCAGCCGGTGCTCCAGGTCGAGCGGCTCGGCGGCTCCGGCGAGCTGCCGGGCGATGGCCGTCTGCACGGTCCGTACGTCCTGGGGGTGCACCCGTCCGGTCCACTCCTCGATGCCGGTGCACGCGGTGTCGTCGGGCAGGCCGACCAGGGCACGCCAGGTGCGGGAGTAGAAGACCTGGCCGGTGGCGATGTCCCAGTCCCAGGTGCCCTCCAGCGCCACGTCCTGGACCAGCGCGTTGCGCTCGACCTCGGTGCGCAGGTCGAGCACGAGCGCCCGTTCCCGGTACGCGGCCTCCGCGAGCGCCGCCTGCTGCCGCTGCAGCGAGGTGAGGCGGTCCTCCCGGTCGAGCGCGACGGCGACCATCGCCGCCCAGTGGTCGAACTTGTCGCGGGAGCTGGTGGCATGGATGTCCACGCCGCCCCCGATCGCGAGCATCCCCCAGTCGCTCTGGTCGAACGTCACCGGCACGACGAACACCACGCCCTCGCCGGCCAGAGCGGGGGGCGGGAACTTGCTCACCGGCACGTGCGTGCCCACCAGGGCGGTCGCCTTCCGGGAGGCCGCGGTGGTGCCGACGATCTCGAGCGTCCGTGCCCCGTTCACGGGTCCGGACGCCGGCGACGCGCCGGGTGCCGGCGCACCCTCGGAGCTTGTCCACAGGGCCAGCGTGGCTGGACCGGTGTGCCCGCGCGGGAGCCAGGTGAGCGCGCGGATCGCCCGGCCGTCGGCGTGCAGCAGGTCGAGGTCGAGCTCGTACTGGTCGGTGATCGTGCGCTCGAGCCGGCCGGACCGGGCCAGCAGGGTCTGCGTGCACCCGGCGCTGAAGGCGACCAGCACGTCGGTCCCGGTCTGCGTGACCGCGCGGGCGCGGGCGGCGCGGCTGGGGGCGCGGGGTGCCTTGGCCGCGGGGTCGCCGCTCCCGCCGACGGCGCTCGTCCGCTCGCCGCTCCCGCCGACCGCGCTCGTCCGCTCGCCGGGGACCGCCGGCACCTCGCCCCGTCTGACCTGCTGGCGGAACTCCTCCTCCACCGACCGCAGCGCGGGGATGAGCTGCTCGATCGCCTCTGGATGGGGCCGTAGCGCACGTGTGCTCTCGGCGAGACTGGTGAGCGTGGCCTGCGTGGGCGGCTGGCCCAGCGCTGCCGCGCTGCGGAACACGCGCTGCACGCCGCGCAGCCACGAGTCGAGGTCGGCGCCGGGCCCGAGGCGGGCCTCCGCGCCGTCGAAGGTCGCGCGCGCCACCTCGCCGAGCCGCCGCCACGCCGTCGAACCCTCCTGCGCGGGCGGCCCTTCGAGGAGCGCGCCCGTGCGCGCGTCGAGACAGCCGCACGACTCGCGCGTCACGAGGGTCGAGCGCGACAGGTGCTGGCCCGCTACGCGCTCGCCCCGGATCCGGGCGAGCAGCAGCGAGACGGCGAGCTCCCCGACCTGGTCGTGGTGCGGGTCCACCGACGCGAGCCGGGGCCGCACGCGGGCGCCCGCCTCGGAGTGGTCGAACCCGACGATCGCCTGGTCACCCGGGAGCGACAGGCCCTGGGCCTGCAGCGCACGGGAGAACCCGATCGCGTTGCGGTCCGTCGCGGCGAACGTCGCCGTCGTCGGCAGCCCCGGACCGCCCACGACGGCCTGCGCGACGGTGGCGGCGCTCGCCTCCTGGTTGTCGGCGGTGCGGTAGAGCCACTCGGGCCGTGGCGTGATGCCGTGCGCGAGCAGCGTGGCGAGGTAGGCCTCGTGGCGCTGGACGATGTCGGCCTGCCGCAGGCTGCCGAGGAACCCGATCTGCCGGTGTCCGTGCGCGATGAGGTGTTCGACGGCGGCGCGTGTGCCGCCCTCGTTGTCCGGGGTCACCACCGGGGCGTCGATGCTCGTCGTACGCCCGCTGATCAGCACGACCGGCGTGCCGTCCTCCTCGATCCGGAGCAGCGTCGCCTCGTTCACTGCCGAGGTGATGACGATGACGCCGTCGACCTGCCCGAGGCTCACGGACGCCGTGCCCGGTGGCCGGTCCGGGAACTGCTCGCGTTCCAGGTCCGCCGGGTAGGTCTGCACCGCTACCACGCGGTGCCCGTCCGGCCGGACGGTGCGTGCGATCCCGGCGAGCACCCGGCCGAAGTAGTAGCCGCCGACCACCGGGGACAGCACCCCGATCACATACCTGCGCTTTCCAATGAACATGCAAATACACCCGTCTTCGTTGACGCTGTGCAAAATTCACCCGAGGGTGCATGCTACGTGGTTATGGTCCCAACGTCGCGACCGAATGATCCTGAACTGTCAGAATTTTCAACTCATCGGCGCCGGCCGACAATTGTTGACGTCGCCAGGGCTGCCGGCGTGTCCACGGCGGTCGTCTCGTACACCCTGAACGGGCGCAGCGGGGTCTCGCCGACGACCCGTGAACGGGTGCTCCGGGTCGCGGACGAGCTGGGCTGGCGTCCTGCGACGGCCGCCCGGTCGCTCCGCAGCGGCCCGGCGGCGGCGGCCCTCGTCGTCGTGCACGACCAGCCGTTCGGCACGCGTGCGGCGTTCCCGCTCGACCTCGTGGCGGGGGCGCTCCAGACCCTCGGGCCGGACACGCTCACGCTCGCCGTGCACGTCGCGGAGTCGCCGGCGGACGCCGCCCAGCTCATGGACCGCTGGTGGACCGAGCGCCGCTACGCGGCCTTCGTCGTCACCGGTGTCCGGAGGGACGACGCCCGGCTCGCCGCCCTGCGCACCCTCCCTGCGCCGACCGTGGTGGTGGGTGCTGTCGCCGACGGCGCCCCCGCCACCTGGCAGCACGTGGTCCTGGACGACGGCGACGCGTTCGCGCAGGTGGGTGTCTTCCTCGCCGAGCTGGGGCACCGGCGGATCGCGATGGTCGCCGGGTCGGAGCATCTCCTCGCACCGGTCCGCCGCGCCGCCGCCCTGGAGGCGTCCCTCGTGCGGTACGGCATAGAGCTGCGCACGGTCGCGGGTGATGGCCCCGAGCGGGCGTCGGCGGCGCTGCGCCCGCTGCTCTCGGCGAGCGACCGCCCCACGGCGATCGTGACCGACGACGACGCCACCGCCGGGCTGGTCCTGGACGTCGCCCGACGGCTGGGCCTCGGCGTGCCGTGGGACCTGTCGGTGGTGGCAGGGACCGACTCGCCGGCGTGCTACCTGACGACGCCGTCGCTCACCGCGGTGCCGTACCCCGTCGAGGAGCTCGGCCGGGCCACCGGCTGGGCCCTGCGCGCGGCGCTCGGTACCGCCGTGTCCCGGCGTGCGGTGGGGGTGGACCCGACGGAGGGCGAGGCGCCGCCGTCGGGCACCGTGCCGGTCGGCAGGCTCGTCGTGCGCGGCTCGACCGCGCCTCCGGCCGGAGACTAATCGTTTAAGGCGGTTCTGCCGCAGCCAAACGGTAGGCAAAGTAGCGACATGCCACGGCGGAACGAGCCGCCGCGGTGCGCGTGTCGCCAACGGCCTCCTGTGCCGGTGCGGACGCGCTCGGTACGGCCAACGGAGGTCACCGTGTCCACAGCACAACGCCGCACGCGCGGCACATCCCCACGCAGGTCCCGCACCGTGGCGGCGGCAGCAGTGGGTGCACTCCTCGCAGCGCCAGCACTGGTCGCCGGGAGTGCGCCGGCCGTCGCGCTCGAGGACAACCCGTTCGTCGGGGCTGGGCAGTACGTCAACCCGGACTGGGCGGACCTGGTCGAGACGGCCGCCGGTCAGGTCGGCAACGCGGGCGTCGCCGCCGACATGCTGGCGATCGCCGACGAGCCGACGTCGGTCTGGATGGACCGGATAGCGGCGATCGCGGGCACGGAACGCCAGCACGGCCTGGAGTGGCACCTCGACCAGGCGGATGCCCAGTCCGGTGGCTCGCCCTTCGTGTTCAACGTGGTCATCTACGACCTGCCGGGCCGCGACTGCCACGCCCTCGCCTCGAACGGAGAGCTGCCGGCCACCGCGGCAGGGATGCAGCGGTACAAGACCGAGTACATCGACCCGATCGCCGCGCTGCTGAACCAGCCGGAGTACGAGAACCTGCGGATCGTCGCCACGATCGAGCCGGACTCCCTCCCCAACCTCGTGACCAACCAGTCCGACGCCGACTGCGCGGCCTCGGCGCCGTACTACCGCGAGGGCGTGCGGTACGCGCTGACCGAGCTGTACGAGGTCGGCAACGTGTACTCCTACATCGACGCCGGCCACTCGGGCTGGCTCGGCTGGCCGAACAACTCCAGCGGCGCCGCGCAGGAGTTCGCCAACGTCATCGAGGGCGGCACCTACGGGTGGTCCGCGGTGTCCGGCTTCATCACCAACACGGCGAACACCACGCCGCTCGAGGAGCCATTCCTGCCCAACCCCGAGCTCCAGGTCGGCGGCAGCCCGATCAAGTCGGCCGGCTGGTTCGAGTGGAACCCGGACTTCGACGAGACCGACTGGACGGCGCACCTCTACGACCTGATGGTCGCGCAGGGCGCACCCTCCAGCATCGGCATGCTCATCGACACCGGCCGCAACGGCTGGGGCGGCTCGGCCCGTCCGACGGCGGCCAGCACCTCCACCGACCTCAACACCTACGTGAACCAGTCCAAGGTGGACCGCCGGAACCACCGTGGCGCCTGGTGCAACCCGTCGGGCGCGGGAATCGGCGAGCGGCCCACCGTCACGCCGTCGGGTCACCCCGAGTCCCACCTCGACGCCTACGTCTGGGTGAAGCCCCCGGGTGAGTCGGACGGCGCCTCGACCGAGATCCCGAACGACGAGGGCAAGCGCCTCGACCGGATGTGCGACCCGACGTACCAGTCCAGCGAGCTGGGCGGGAAGCTCACGGGCGCACTGGCGGGCGCGCCCCTGTCGGGCCACTGGTTCCAGGCACAGTTCGAGATGCTGGTCGCCAACGCGTACCCGGCCATCAACCCGACCGATCCCACGGACCCGACGGACCCGACGGACCCGACGGACCCGACCGACCCGACCGACCCGCCGGTCGAGGAGTGCACGGCGGCGGCCTGGAGCGCGTCGGCCGTCTACGTGGGCGGGAACACCGTCTCGCACAACGGCCACGAGTGGCGCGCCAAGTGGTGGACGCAGGGCCAGGCGCCCGCGCCGTCCGAGTGGGGTGTGTGGCAGGACCTGGGCGCCTGCTGACGCGGGACGTTCGCTGACAAGCGGTCTCGGCAGGCTCGACCAACGGTGGTCGAGCCTGCCGAGACCGTCTCGCTGCGTGTCGGAGTCATCTCCACGAAACTCGGGTGACGTTAATATCGCCGCCTGTCGACAGGGGAGTTGTCGTGGCTGAGCGCGTCACGTTCGAGAGCACCACGGGGCCGCGCCTCGCGGGCATCGTCGATCTGCCCGAGGGCGAGGTCCGCGGCTGGGGAGTGTTCTCCCACGGGTTCACGCTGGGCAAGGACTCGCCGGCTGCCGCAAGGATCTGCAAGCAGCTCGCGGTCGAGGGCATCGGGATGCTCCGGTTCGACAACCTGGGCCTGGGCGACTCCGAGGGCGACTGGGGTGACGGCTCGTTCACGCACAAGGTCGCCGACACCGTGCAGGCGTGCCGGTTCATGGCCGACCAGGGGCGGCCGGTCCACCTCCTGGTGGGGCACTCGTTCGGCGGCGCGGCCGTGATCGCGGCCGCCGGGGAGGTCCCGGGCGTGCAGGCGGTCGCGACGATCGGCGCACCGGTCCAGCCGCGGCACGCCGAGCACAACTACGACGCCGTCCTGGGCCGTGTCTTCGACGACGGGCACGCCCAGTGGATGGTGGGCGGGCGGGCGCTGACGCTCAAGCGGCACTTCGTCGAGGACGTCCGGCGGGCCGAGCTGCGCTCGAAGATCCGCGAGATGGGCTCACCGCTGCTGGTCATGCACTCGCCCACCGACAGCACGGTCGACATCTCGAACGCGGGAGAGATCTTCCGGGAGGCGCGGCACCCGCGCTCGTTCGTGTCGCTGGAGGGCGCGGACCACCTGCTCACCGCGCCGGGTCAGGCCAAGCGCGCGGCCCGCATCATCAGCGCCTGGGCGGACCAGTACCTGACGCTCTGACGGCGCGGCGCAGGTCACTGCTCCTGGGCAGCGGGGCGCTCCGGCGCACACGTAGACTCTTCCCGGAATCCCCATCGCCTTTCGCCAGTCAGCTAGGAGCTTTCGTGGGACGCGTTGTCGTCGAGGTCATGCCCAAGCCCGAGATCCTGGACCCCCAGGGCAAGGCTGTGGTCGGAGCGCTGCCGCGCCTCGGCTTCACCCAGTTCTCCGGTGTGCGTCAGGGCAAGCGGTTCGAGCTCGAGGTGGACGGTGAAGTGACGCCCGAGATCCTCGCGGCCGCTCAGGAAGCCGCAGCCACCCTGCTGTCCAACCCGGTGATCGAGGACGTGGTCTCCGTCACCGAGGCCACGGAGGACGCCGACGTCGCCGGTGAGGCGAGCGGCGCGCCGGTGAACGCCTGATGTCGGCGACCGAGCCGACGTCGGCCGCCACGCCGATGCCCGGGATCGAGGACGCCCGCATCGGCGTCATCACGTTCCCCGGCACGCTCGACGACCGTGACGCGGCGCGCGCCATCCGCCTGGCCGGTGCCGAGGCCGTGTCGCTGTGGCACGCCGACGCGTCGCTGCAGGACGTCGACGCCGTGGTGCTGCCCGGTGGCTTCTCGTACGGCGACTACCTGCGCGCCGGTGCGATCAGCCGGTTCGCGCCGGCGATGGCCGCTGTGGTCGACGCCGCCAACGGCGGTATGCCGGTGCTCGGCATCTGCAACGGCTTCCAGGTCCTGACCGAGGCGCACCTGCTGCCCGGCTCGATGGTCAAGAACGACCACCTGCACTTCGTGTGCCGGGAGCAGTCGCTGATCGTCGAGAACGCGCGCACGGCCTGGACCAACGAGTTCCGCCGCGGGCAGCAGATCAAGATCCCGCTGAAGAACCAGGACGGCCAGTTCGTCGCGGACGAGCGCACGCTCGACGAGCTCGAGGGTGAGGGCCGCGTCGTGTTCCGCTACGACGGCTCGAACCCGAACGGCTCCCGCCGCGACATCGCGGGCATCACCAACGACCGCGGCAACGTGGTGGGGCTCATGCCGCACCCGGAGCACGCGGTCGAGGCCGGCTTCGGTCCGGCGTCCGTCGAAGGGCCGCGCGCCGGCGTCGACGGGCTGACGTTCTTCACGTCGGTGCTGTCCTCGCTGGTCCACGCGTGACCGTCGGTCCGGTCCGGGCAGGCGTGCATGGCCGCTGAGGTCCTCGCGGGGATCAGCATCGAGAGTGTCGGCTGGGACCACGGCGAAGCCGTCCGGCTGCGTGCCGAGCAGCAGCGTGAGATCGACGCACGGTACGCGCAGCCGGGCATGCCTCCGGTGGCGTCCGGACCGGACCCGCGCGACCAGGTGGATCCCTCGATCGTGTTCGCGACCCTGCTGCTGCGCGTCGACGGCGAACCTGCCGGGCATGCCGCGATGCGCGACCTGTCGGGCCGCGACGACCACCAGGGCGGCCTGCACCCCGACGGGACCGCCGAGGTCAAGCGCGTGTACGTGGCGCCGGGCTTCCGCGGTCGCGGGTTGTCCCGCACCCTGATGACGGCGGCGGAGGACGTGGCCCGCGCCGCGGGCGTGCGGCACCTGATCCTGGAGAGCGGGCTCATGCAGCCCGAGTCGCTGGGGCTGTACCTGCGGCTGGGCTACGACCCCGTCGAGCCGTTCGGCGTGTTCGCGGACGAGCCCGACTCGCGGTGCTTCGGCAAGTGGCTGGTGCCGGATCCCTCGCGCTCGTCGGTCGAGCCCTCGTCGCTGCCCGAGCCTGTCGGGACCCCGGAGATTCGCGAGGTGCCCTGGGACGACCCCGCCGCCGCAGCGCTGCGCCGCGGCATGTGGGCCTTCCACCAGGAGCGCTATCCAGAGCTCGTACGCGACGTCGAGGCGCGCGGCGGGTACGACATCTTTGATGCCGAGCGAGGGCGCGACGCGCGGGCGACCTTCCTGGCGACGCTCGACGGGCAGCCGGCGGGCTGCGCGACGCTCGCTACGGCGCAGGTGGGGCCCGCGCACCTCACGACCGACCCGCTGATCGGTTATGCCGGGCTCGCGCAGTCGGGCGACGCACTCGGCGCCGAGGACCCGCACGGCTTCGAGATGCGCAGCGTGTTCGTCGACCCGTCCGCCAGGCGGGCAGGTGTCGCGAAGGCCCTGGTCCGGCAGGTCGAGGAGAGTGCCCGACGCCGGGGCGGGCTCGCGCTGTACCTCGTGACGGGCGTCCGGCAGCCCGAGGCGCTGCGGCTCTACGTGCGGCTCGGCTACCGGCCGGTGCTGCCGTTCCCGCCGCACGACGCCCCGGGCGACCCGCTGCTCCTCTTCCTGGGCAAGAAGCTCGTGTAAGTGACGGTCGGCTCGGACGGAGTGTGTCAGGGAGAGACCACACTCCGGAGCTGTGTTGCTGACAGTAGACGCTGTCTACTGTCAGCAACACGGCTCGGGGTGTCCCTGTTTCCCCGGTGCCGACTCGTCAGCGGGCTCACCGCCCCCGCAGGTACTCCAGCTGCGCTCGCACCGACGAGCGGGCCGCGATCAGGACGGACGGGTCGACGTCGGCGTAGACGGCACCCGTCACCACGTCCAGGAGCGTGTCCGGGAGCGGTGACCCGGCGTCGGGCAGCTCCGCCCCGAGGCCCATGAGCGCTGAGCGCACCTGACCCAGCCGCTCCAGGCGGTGCTCGCGGTACGCGTGCACCGCCGAGCCGAGGTCCTGGATCACCGGCCCGTGCCCGGGCAGGCCTAGGACCGGACCCGGCAGGTCCAGCGCGCTCAGCCGGTCGAGCGAGGCCAGGTAGTCGCGCAGCGAGCCGTCCGGCTCGGCCAGCACCGTGGTCCCGCGGCCCAGCACCGTGTCGCCGGTGAGCACCACTGACGACGACCCGTCCGACACCACGAAGCACACCGAGTCCGCAGTGTGGCCGGGCGTGGCCAGCGCCTCGATGCGCAGGCCGGCGATGTCCAGCACCTCGCCGTCGGCCAGGGAGTCGACACCCGCGCCGCCACCGACGCTGAACTCGGGCAGCCCACCCCGCGACGGCGCCCCCGTCAGCTCCCGGAACCTGGCCAGTCCACCCGTGTGGTCCGGATGCCGGTGGGTCACGAGCGCCAGCTCCACCGGGCCGGACCCGGCCAGCGCGGCCAGGTGCGGCTCCAGCAGCGGGCCGGGGTCCACCACCACACAGCCCGACGCGCCGGGCGCACGCAGCACGTACGACCGGGTGCCGTCGAGGGTCATCGGGCCGGGGTTGTCGGCGCGCAGCATCCACACGAAGGGGGCAACGGAGTCCACCGCATCACCTTATCCAGTGGTCAACAGGGGTTGTGCGAGGACGGACTCCGGTGTGAGATCGGTAAATCACCTCCCAAGGTCGAGAGGAACCCCAGGATGTTCGCCATCCACGCCACAGCGCAGCACCCCAGCGCCCGCACAACGGTGCTCCGCGCAGCAACGGCACTCCTCGCAGTGACGGCACTCGCCGTGACGCCCCTGCTCGTGCCCACGCCCGTCTCGGGTGCGGCGTCCGCCGCCGCGAACGCCGAGGTGGTCGTGAGCGCGGGTCCGGTCGTCTTCGTGGAGGACGGCGACACCGCGACCGTCACCGTCACCGTCCAGGCGGACGGCGCGGTCCTCGCCGAGCCGGTCAGTGTCGACTGGCGCACGGGTTCCGGCACCGCGACCGCCGACGCGGACTACGAGGCAGATGCGGGCACCCTCGAGTTCGCGGCGGGTACGCCGTCGGGCACCGAACGCACGATCACCGTCCGGACGAGGGAGTCCGAGGCGGGGGAGACGGCGGAGACCGTCCCCCTGGTGCTGGCGTCGCGTGACGCGGAGGTCTCGACCGACCCCACCGTCGTCGTCCGGGCGCACGGCCTGCCCTACCTGAACGAGCGCCTGCCCGTCGACGAGCGGGTCGCCGACCTCGTGAGCCGGATGACGCTCAAGGAGAAGGTCGGGCAGATGACGCAGGCGGAGCGCGGCAACGTGGCCGGCTCCCCGGCGGTGATCACGGAGCTCGGTCTGGGCTCGATCCTCAGTGGCGGTGGCTCCACACCCGCTGACAACACACCGGAGGGCTGGGCCGACGCGATAGACGGCTTCCAGGAGCGTGCGCTCGCCACCCGCCTGCAGATCCCGCTGCTCTACGGCGTCGACTCCGTGCACGGGCACGGCAACCTGGCCGGCGCGACGATCCTGCCCCACAACATCGGGCTCGGCGCTACGCGCGACCCGCTGCTCGTCGCCAGGGCCGAGCGCATGGTCGCCACCGAGACGCGGGCCACGGGCATCCCGTGGACGTTCGCGCCCTGCCTGTGCGTCGTGCGTGACGACCGCTGGGGCCGGACCTACGAGTCGTTCGGGGAGCACCCGGCGCTGGCGAGCGTGCTCGGCGCGGCAGCGGTGCTCGGGTTCCAGGGCACGCGCCTGGACAGCAGCCGGTCGGTCCTCGCGACGGCCAAGCACTTCGTGGCCGACGGCGACACCGCCTATGGCACGGGCGAGGGCGAGTACACGGTGGACCAGGGCATCACCGAGCAGAGCCGCAGGCACGTCGAGGCCGTGGACCTGCCGCCGTACGCCACGGCGATCGTGGCCGGCGTCGGCTCGGTCATGCCCAGCTACTCCAGCATGGACTGGACCGACGACGGCCTCGGCAACCCCGTGAAGATGCACGCCCACGACGAGCTGATCAACGGGTGGCTCAAGCAGGACCACGGCTTCGACGGGTTCGTCATCAGCGACTACCAGGGCATCCACCAGATCCCGCCGCTCGCGACCGACTCTCCCACCACCCACCAGATCGTCACCAGCGTGAACGCGGGCGTGGACATGTTCATGGAGCCGTCGCAGTTCGAGCGGTTCCACACGCGCCTGGTCGCGGCGGTGCAGGACGGCGCGGTGACGCCGGAGCGCATCGACGACGCCGTGTCCCGGATCCTCGCCGCCAAGTTCGAGCTGGGGCTGTTCGAGGAGCCCTTCGCCGACCGGTCCCACGCGGACGACATCGGCTCGGCCGCGCACCGCGAGATCGCCCGCAAGGCGGTGGCGGAGTCGCAGGTGCTGCTCAAGAACAGCCGGCGCGCGCTGCCGCTGGACGACGACGACAGCATCTACGTGGCCGGCCGCAACGCCGACGACCTCGGCAACCAGGCCGGCGGCTGGACCGGTACCTGGCAGGGCTTCTCGGGCGACGTCACCGAGGGCACCACGATCCTGGAGGGCATCGAGGCCGCGGCCGACGACGTCACCTTCAGCGAGGACGCGTCCGCACCGACCGACGGGGCCGACGTCGGCGTCGTCGTAGTAGGCGAGACCCCGTATGCCGAGGGTTTCGGCGACGTGGGTGGCCCCGAGTGGGCCTGGGACCCGGCCGACGGCGGCGTACCCCGCGAGGAGAAGTCGATGTCCCTCCAGCCCGGCGACGCAGAGATCGTCGAGAAGGTCTGCGCCGAGATCAAGACCTGCGTGGTCCTGATCGTGTCGGGAAGGCCGCAGGTGATCACCGAGCAGCTCGGTTCGATCGACGCCCTGGTCGCCTCCTGGCTGCCGGGCAGCGAGGGTGACGGCGTAGCCGACGTGCTCTTCGGCGAGCGCAGATTCACGGGTCGCCTGCCGCTCTCCTGGCCCCGTTCGGCGGACGACCCGGTGGTCAACGTGGGCGACGAGAACTACAACCCGCTCTTCCCGTTCGGCTGGGGCCTCTCGACAGGCGGCCGCACGTCGACCCTCGACCAGCACCGCCAAGCCCTCCAGAACACGGTCCTGGACCCGACCCACGGCGTCCCGCCGCAGGCCGCAAAGGCGATAGCCAAGTCCGACGTGGCCGAGCTGGAGGGCAAGGAGGCCCAAGCCCTCCGCCTCCTGACAGAGGCGCGCGAAGACTGACCCGACCAGCGGAGCTCAGCGCGCCGAAGCCAGCGCCTGCTCCACGTCCTCGATCAGATCAAGCGTGTCCTCCAGGCCTATCGAGAGCCGCACCGTGGTCTCCGCGATGCCGACGGCGGCGCGCCCCACCGCACCGAGCTTGCGGTGCGTGGTCGTCGCGGGATGCGTGATGAGCGACTTCGCGTCGCCGAGGTTGTTCGAGATGTCGATCACCTGGAGGGCGTCGAGGAACCCGAAGGTCCGCTTCTTCGCGGTCTCGGCGTCCGTGCCCTCCGGTACCGCGAGGTCGAACGTGACCACCGTGCCGCCGCCGCTCATCTGCGCGCGCGCCAGCTCGGCCTGCGGGTGGGAGTCGAGGAACGGGTAGCGCACGGCGCCCACCCCGGGCAGCGCCTCCAGGGCGTGCGCGACGGCGAGCGCGCCGGCGCCCTGCGCCGCGAGCCGCACCGGCAGCGTCTCCAGCCCCTTGATGAGCGTCCACGCGTTGAAGGGCGAGAGCGACGGCCCGGTGTTGCGGATGAACGTCTGGACCGGCCCGGTCACGTACTCGGTGGTGCCGAGGATGGCCCCGCCGAGCACCCGCCCCTGTCCGTCGATGTGCTTGGTCGCGGAGTAGACGACGACGTCGGCGCCCAGCTCCAGCGGCCGCTGCAGCAGCGGGGTGGCGAACACGTTGTCGAGCACCACGGTCGCCCCGGCGGCGTGCGCGAGGTCGGCGACGGCACGCACGTCCACGATGTCCTGCATCGGGTTGGAGGGCGTCTCGAAGAACACGACGTCGGCAGGCGTCGAGAGCGCCGCCTCCCACTGGGAGAGCACGTGCCCGTCCACGTAGTCGGTGCGCACACCCCACTTCTTGAAGATCTCCTCGAAGATCACGACGCTGGACCCGAACAGGGCCCGGGCCGCGACGATCCGCGATCCGGACTGCACGAGCGCGGCGAGCGACGTGAACACCGCGGACATCCCTGTCGCCGTCGCGTAGCAGGCCTCAGCGCCCTCCAGCAGGCGCAGGCGCTCCTCGAACGTGTGGACCGTCGGGTTGCCGTAGCGCGAGTAGACGAACCGGTCGATGTCGCCGGCGAACGCGGCCTCCGCCTCGGCCGCCGAGTCGTAGACGTAGCCCTGGGTGAGGAACAGCGCCTCGCCCGTCTCCTGGAACTCGGTCCGCTGGTGCCCGCCGCGCACGGCGAGCGTCGCGGGCCGGACGTTCCGGGGCAGCGGCTTGCGGCCTGACCCACCGGGGATCGCGTCGGCCGGGAAGGCTCCGGTGACCGTCACTGGGCGCCCTCCGTCCAGGGCAGCCCGGCGACCTTCCAGCCCTGCTGGTCGCGGACGCCGTCGGCTCCCGGTGCGCCCTCGAAGCCCTCCAGCACGTTGTACGACGGCGCGATGCCGGCCGCCGTGGCGAGCCGTGCCGCGCCGATCGAACGCTGGCCGGAGCGGCACAGGAAGACGACGGGGCCGTCTGTGACGCCCGCGGCCTTGAGCTCCTCCAGGAACTGCTGGTTGGGGCGGCCACCGGCACGCACCCACTCGCTGAACACCGGCTGCTTCTCGAGGGATGCCGTGTCGGGGATGCCGATCGCGCGCCACTCGCCCTCGGTGCGGACGTCCACGAGGGTGGCGGCCGGGTCGGCGGCGAGCAGGTCCCAGGCCTCCTGGGGCGTGATGTCGCCGGCGTAGCCGTCGGCGGGGCGGGCTTCGACGTGCGCGGGGACGCTCATGTGCTCCTCCATCGGTCGTGGCGGTAGCACCCTCGTCCGTTCTCGCCAGGGGCGGGAACGCTGGGTTGCTGCGGCGTCGTCGTGCCACGTCACTCGGCCGCTCGGGATGGTCGCTGTGATCCTACGACACCACGTCCGGTAGGTGGGATGCCGTCTCGCACACTGGTCGGGATATCGTCCCGGGTGTGGATGGCACTGTGGACAAGTCTGTGGAAGCTGTGGATGACGCTGTGGATGATGCTGTGGACGAGCAGGAGCTGACCGGCGGGAACACCACCGGCGTCGTACGGATCGGCGACAGCGTCCACCGGGAGGCGGGCCCCTGGACGCCCACGATCCAGCGCCTGCTCGCCCATGTCCGCGCCGCCGGGATGACCGAGGTCCCCGCACCGCTCGGCCTCGACGGCCAAGGCCGGGAGATCGTCTCGTACCTGCCCGGCGACGTCCCAGGCTGGCCCGCTCCGGCGTGGCTCTGGTCCGAGGACGTCCTGGCCGAGGCGGGCCGCTTCCTGCGGCGTTTCCACGACGCGACCGCCGGGTTCCCCCGGTCGGACGCCGTCTGGCGTCTCCCGGCGACCGAGCCCGCCGAGGTGATCTGCCACAACGACGCCGCGCCGTACAACATGGTCTTCCGCGACGGCCGTCTCACGGGCCTGTTCGACCTCGACACCGCTTCGCCCGGCCCGCGGGTCCGCGACCTGGCGTACCTCGCCTACCGGATCGCGCCGTTCTCTGCGGACGCCTTCGCGGGCGTCGCCTACGACATCGGGCGCGTGGACCCGATGGCGCGGCTCGACACGCTGACCGAGGCGTACGGGACTCCGTTCCGGCGCGGGGAGGTGCTGGCCGCGATGGTCGACAAGCTTCACGACCTGGCCGGCTGGTCGGAGGCCCGGGCGGAGGCTGACGGACCGGCCGAGCTGCGGGAGCACGCCGCGATGTACCGGGCCGACGCCGACCGGATCGCCGCCCTCATCTCACAGCCAGGGCGACCGAATCGTGAGACCAATATCTGAGACGAGCGTTGACAGGGATTTTGCCGGAGCACAGGATGACGTCAGGTCATGAGTGCCAGCGTCAAGCCCCGGCTCGCTGGTCGGCAACCCTCCTACCGCGGTGGGGTGCCCCGGGTGACGACCTGGCCGCGCGCAGCCGCGCGTGGCAAGCGCGGGGGATCTTCCCCCAGGACTGTGCTGGAGGACGTCATGTCTGCAACCACCCTCACCCGTGACGACGCGGTCGCCGACGTCGCCCCGCTGCGGCCCGTGGTCGGCGGCGCGACCCTCGTCCCGCTGGTCGACGGCAGCCGGGTCCCGTACGCGAACCTCGACGTCGCCGCGTCGGCACCTGCCCTGCAGGCCGTGGCCGACCGTGTCACCCAGGTACTGCCCCTGTACGCGAGCGTGCACCGCGGCGCCGGGTACCTCTCCCAGGTGAGCACCGCGCTCTACGAGACCGCCCGGCGCACCATCGGAGCGTTCGTGGGCGCCCGCGAGGACGACCTGACGATCATCACGCGGAACACCACCGACTCCCTGAACCTGCTCGCGGGCTGCGTCCCGGCGCAGCCCGACGGCGAGCCCGGCCGCGTGCTCGTCCTCGACGTCGAGCACCACGCGAACCTGCTGCCCTGGCAGCGCGGCACGGACGCGACCGTCCTGACCGGCGGCGCGACGGTCGCCGAGACGCTCGACCAGATCCGCGAGGAGCTTATCGACGCCGCCGCAGCGGAACGCCCGTTCGCCCTCCTCGCCCTCACCGGCGCCTCCAACGTGACGGGGGAGTCGCTCCCGGTCGACAAGATCGTCGCCGTCGCCCACGAGCTCGGCGCCCGCGTCGTGCTCGACGGCGCCCAGCTCGTCCCCCACCGCCGCATCTCCCTGGAGACCACCGGCGTCGACTACCTCGCCTTCTCCGGGCACAAGACCTACGCCCCGTTCGGCGCGGGCGCGCTGGTGGGCCGCCGCGACTGGCTCGACGCCGGCACGCCGTACCTCGCCGGTGGCGGCGCCGTGCGGCGCGTGCGCGTCGCTGGCACCGAATGGCACGAGGGCCCCGCCCGGCACGAGGCGGGATCTCCCAACGTCATCGGTGCGGTGGCCCTCGCCGCGGCGTGCGAGGAGCTCGCCGCGCTCGCCCCCGCCGACGTCGCGGCGCACGAGAACGCGCTCCGCCGCCGCCTCGTGTCGGGGCTCGAGGCGATCGACCGCGTCGAGGTCGTGCGCGTGTGGGCCGACGCCGTCGACCCGGTAGGCGTCGTGACGTTCACCGTGGCGGGCTACGACCCCGGCCTCGTGGCCGCCTACCTGTCCGCCGAGCACGGGATCGGCGTGCGCGACGGCCGGTTCTGCGCCCACCCGCTGCTCGGCCGCCTCGGGTTCGACGCCGGTGCGGTGCGCGCCTCGGTCGGTGTCGGCACCGCGGGCGAGGAGGTCGAGCGCCTGATCGCGGCATTGGGCCGGCTGGTGGCCGAGGGCCCGCAGGCCGGGTACGACGTCGTCGACGGGCTCTGGGTCGTGACCGACGACCCGCGCCCCGTCCCGGAGGGCTCGGGTCTCGCGGGCCTGCTGGCGACCGCTGCCCTGGGCTTCGACGAGGACTTCGGCTGCCTCCCGGACGTGGACTGACCTACGGTTCGGCGTCAGACCGGGAACATCCGCGGGCGGGGGAGCTCCGCCTCCAGCTGCGCGGCCAGGGCCAGCAGCGTGAGCTCGCCGCCCGGCCGCCCGATGATCTGCACGCCCATCGGCAGCCCGGCAGGCGCCTCGGGGGTGGCCTCGGTCCAGTGCGTCGGCACGGTGATCGCGGGCAGCCCCGCGACGTTGAGCATCGACGTGAACGGCGTGTACTGGCACTGCTGCTCGAAGTTCCGCTCGGGGTCCTCGGCGTCGTACCACCCGATGGGCCGGGGCGTGAGGGCGAGCGCGGGCGTGATCACGGCGTCGTACGCGCTCACCTGGGCCACGAGGGACCGTTCGAAGGCGGTGAGCGTGCGCACCGCCTCGGCGAGCTGCCGCGCGGGCACGTCGCGTCCCGACCGGATCAGCCACTGCGTCAGCGGCTCCAGCCTGCCGAGCGTCTCGGGGTCGTCGATCGGCACCGCGGAGGCGCCGCCCATCCACAGGGTCCGGAACGCCGGCGCGTACTCGGGGGCCCGCGCCAGCGTGGTCTCCTCGACGTCGTGCCCGAGCCCGGACAGCGCCCGCGCGCCGACCTCGAGCGCGACGCGTGCCTCGGGTGACACGCTGATGTCGTAGAACCCGTCCCAGGCCGACGAGGTGGTCACGCCGATGCGTGCGCCGCTGCCTCCCGGCCCGCGTCCGCCCGTTCCCGGCGCGGGCAGCGCCGCGTGCTGGGCCGCCGCCAGGTAGGACCCCGCCTCGTAGGACGGCGCCCGCAGCGAGTACGGGTGCGCGACGTCGCCCCCGGCGCGCCTCGGGAGCATCGCCTCCAGCAGGAGGGCGGTGTCGGCGACCGTGCGTGCGATCGGTCCGTTCACGACCAGCCCGCCCAGCGAGTCGACGCCGCTGCCGGCGGGCAGGAGCCCTCGCGTCGGCTTGAGCCCGACGACGCCGCAGGCCGCCGCCGGGATCCGGATCGATCCGCCGCCGTCGGACCCGGGGGCGAACGGCAGCATGCCGGCCGCCACCGCCGCGGCCGCACCACCGCTCGAACCGCCGGCGCCGCGGGTCAGGTCCCACGGCGTGCGCGCGGGCGGGGTGTGGACCGGCTCGGTGTAGGCAGGGAAACCGAGCTCGGGCGCTGCGGTCTTACCGAGGCTGACGATGCCGGCGGCGTCGAGGATCTGGACTATCTCGTCGCTCTCCTGGG
Source organism: Promicromonospora sp. NPDC050249 (assembly GCF_040656015.1). Classification (NCBI taxonomy): domain Bacteria; kingdom Bacillati; phylum Actinomycetota; class Actinomycetes; order Micrococcales; family Promicromonosporaceae; genus Promicromonospora; species Promicromonospora sp. NPDC050249. The sequence continues at coordinate 178,370 of NZ_JBFAKY010000005.1, forward strand.
CCGGCGGCAGGTCCGCGAACGCGCGCGACCCGAACCCGGTGGGTACGCCCGCGCGGTTCCACAGGTCCTTGTCGCCCGTGGGTAGTCCCCACAGGCTGCCTGACGCCGGGGGCGCGTCACGGCGCGGCCCGTCGCCGTCCCGCTGGAGTGCTGCCGCCCGCTCCCTGGCGAGCTCCGGGGTGACCGTGGCGAAGGCCCCGACGCTGGGGTTCAGCCGCTCCACCCGCTCGAGGAAGTGGTCGGTGATCTCGGCGGGTGTGAGCTCCCCTGAGGCGAGGAGGTCGCGGAGCTCGACGGCGGTCCGCTCATGCAGGGCATCCATCCGGCCAGGCTATGTGTTCCGCCACCGCCGGCCGGGCGCTCGACCGCGGCGCGGAGAAAGATCCTGAATGTCGTAAAGGCGTGGCGCGGCGGCAAATCCTGTCGCGCAGAATGCGCTTCTCCGGCATATGTTCGTGGAGTGCTGTCACCTATTTAGGCGCCACAGAGGTGTGCCAGAGGTGACGAGAAAGATCTCGAAGGGGGAGAGAACTATGCCATTCCTGAATGCAGGTCTCGTTGTGCCGGGCGCGGTCGACTGGCTGGAGCCGCTCACGAGCGCTCTCAGGTCGATCGCAACCTTCATCCCGAAGCTGCTCGTGTTCCTGATCGTTTTCCTCATCGGGTACTTCATCGCCAAGGCGGTCGCCCGGTTCGTCGGGATGATCCTGACGCGGATCGGCTTCAACCGGGTGCTGGAGAAGGCAGGGGCCAACAGGCTCCTCGCCGGCTCGGGCATCGAGCCGATCTCGCTGCTCACGAAGATCATCTACTACTTCATCCTGCTGATCACGCTGCAGCTCGCGCTGAGCGCGTTCGGGCCCACCAACCCGGTGAGCGCGATCGTGAACGACATAGTCGCCTGGCTCCCGAGCCTGGTCGTCGCCATCGTGATCGTCGTGATCGCCGGTGCGATCGCGAATGCGGTGAAGGACCTAATTCTCAACTCGATGGGCGGCGTTTCCTACGGCCCGCTCGTCGCGAAGGTGGTCTCGTTCTTCATCATCGCGCTCGGTGTTATCGCCGCGGTCAACCAGATCGGCATCGGCACCACTGTGACAATGCCGGTGCTCGTGGCATTCCTGGCTACCGTGGCGGGAATTCTGATCGTCGGTGTCGGCGGTGCGCTGATCGGCCCGATGCGTTCGCGTGTCGAAGGCGTCCTCGACAACCTGTCGGGTGGTGGCGCCGCCGCTGTCACCCCGGTCGCCCAGCCGGTCGCCACCCCGGGCGCCGCGCCCGGCGCAGCCCCCGGTACGTCGGGTTCGTTCGCGCCACCGCCGCGCGACGTCTGATCGCCTGACCAGCCGGCACACCACGACGCCGGGGTCGCACCGTCCAGGACGGTACGACCCCGGCGTCGTCGTGTGCGGCTCAGAAGTCGCGGTTGTCCTGCACCGACGTCACGCGGGTGCCGTCCGTACCGAACTCCCGGTTGTCGCCCATGTCTCGGTTGTCGGCCGAGGCTGATGCAGCACCCAGGATGCCGACGGCCGCGGTGAGGACAGCTGCGGCGCCGGCGGCAGCGATTCGTGCAGACTTCTTCATGGTGCGCCTCCTTCGTTGCCGGAAGGGCGGTCCCCCGGCGCGACCACGTTGAGGCAAGGCGCCCCGCGACTCAACGACTTTTGGCTGACGCCGAATGTGCAGGCCTTGGCGGCGCCGCTGTGCTAGGCGTTGCTCAGCAGCTCCTGGGCCGCGCCCACCACCTCGATGAACCGCTCCATGTCCGGCTCGTCCTCCGTCGGCTGGAGGGCCACGGTGCTCGCGCCCGCCTTGCCGTAGCGCCGAACGCCGTCGGCGAGCGCCTCCGCGTCACCCCACAGGGCGTAGGAGCCGAGGGCGTCGTCGTCGGCCACGCCCATGCCCCAGGCGGTGAGCTCGGCGCGCAGGCGGGTGGTCGCGTCGGGGCCGGTCGCGGCGGACACGTTCTGGATGACCGGGAACGGTGCGGCGGCGTCGTGGCCGGCGGCCGCCCGGCCCTCGGCGATCCGCTCGAGCACGGCGGGCAGCCCGGCCAGACCGACGGAGCCCTCGAGGACCACGCCGTCGCCGATCTCGCCGGCGAGGCGCAGCGACTTCGGTCCGGTGGCCGCCACCGGAACCGGCACGGGCTGAGCGGGCGGCCAGTCGAGCGCGACGTCGTCGAGGGACACGTACCGGCCCGACGTCGTGACCCGCTCACCGGCGAGCAGCGCGCGCAGCGCCGTCGAGTACTCCCGCATGAGAGTCAGAGGCGATGCGGCCTTGGCGCCGACCTGCGCCATCCACGACTGCACGCCGTGCCCGATGCCGGGGATGAGCCGGCCCGGGAACATCGCCTCGACCGTCGCCACCTCCATCGCGGTGAGCGCCACGTTCCGCAGGGGCGTCGGCATGACGCCGATCCCGACGCGGACGCGGTCGGTGGCGGACAGGATCGCGCTGGCAACGGAGATGCCGCCGGTCTGGAAGCAGTCCTCCCACAGCCAGATCTCCGCGATGCCCGCCGACTCGACGGCGCGGGCGAGCGGGATGATGCGAGACGGCGGGGTCGAGGGACGGATGATGCACGCCAGTGTGGTCATGGACGCACGCTGTCACGGAGCAGCCCGTCAGATCCAGCCCTTACGTGCGGCGTGCCAGCCGAGCTGGATGCGGGTCGAGACGCCGGCGACGCCCATCAGCACCTTGACGCGCCGTTGCACGGTGCGCAAGGAGAGCCCGAGCTGGTTGGCCACCGACTGGTCGGTGAGACCGGCCAGCATCAGCGCGAGGATCCGGCTGTCCTCCTCGTCGAGCTCCGAGGTCCCGGCGCGCTCGCCCGGCGGTGCGAAGGGCGTCGCGTCGCGCCACACGCTCTCGAACAGGGCGATCAGGGCGTCCAGCAGCCCGGACGGATGGATGATCAGCGCGCCCACCAGGTCGGGTGCGAGGTCGGAACCCTCGGTGCCGGCCTCGACGACGGTCTGGATCGGTACGAACGCGAGCCGGCGGTCGATGATGAAGAGCTTGATCGGCACCCGCTCCGAGAAGCGGACGTCCTCGCCGTTCTCGATGGCCTCTGCGACGTCGTCCACCCGCAGCACGCCGGTGTCGAGGAAGACGCGGTCGATCACCACCCGGTACCGCACGCCGCGGGCGACCGCCTGGTCCTCGGCGGTGTTCTCGTCGGCGGGCATCACGAACACCGGCGGCTTGGTGAACGACTCGACCGTCTCTCGCGCGCCGAGCTGGAGCTGGATGATGCGGTGCTTCACGGCGTCGGCCCCGCGTACGACGTCGACGACGTCGGTGGCCGGCCGCAGCGCGGAGGAGCGTCGGAACTCCTCCTCGAGCTCGATCAGCTCGACCTGCGCGGCGCGGATCTCGTCCTTGCGCTGGGCGAGCAGCGCACCCAGCGCGATCTCGGGCGGGGCGGCCTGGAAGCGGGAGTCGTCGGTGCTCTGCCGGGCCGCGAGGCCGTGGCTCTCCAGCGCACGGAGCACGTCCAGCGCGTCGCCGGGGTCGCAGTCGAGGCGGCGGCCCAGCTCCGCGGCGTCCAGGGACGGAGAAGCCACGAGGTCGCGGTACGCGAGGGACTGCGACTTCGTCAGGCCGAGCACGTCGCCGAGCATGGTGTCCTCCCGCCGGATGAAGTTCGCAGCGCCCTGGTGAGGATACGGGATACCCTCCGGCACGTGAGCACCGAGGACGTGAGGCTTCCCGCGGCCGACGGCGAGCCGGTCGCCGGCCGCTGGTTCCTGCCGGACGGCGACCCGGTCGGCGTCGTGGCGATCGCGCCCGCGATGGCGATGCCCATGCGGTTCTACCGGCATCTCGCGGCCTGGCTCGCGGAACGCGGCTTCGCGGTGCTCACCTTCTCGTACCGCGGTTCGGAGCCCGAGCTCTACGGCCCGATGCGGGACTCTCCGGCGACCGCCCTGAGCTGGTACCACGACGCGGAGCTCGCGGCCGCGCACGCCCGCGCCCGGGCGGACGCCGCCGGCGTCCCGCTCACCTGGGTGGGGCACTCGTTCGGCGGCCAGAGCCTTGGCTTCCTGTCCGACGTCGGCGTGGACACCTGTGTCATGGTCGCCTCGGGGACGGGCTGGCGGGGCAAGGCCGTGCCGATGATCAAGCGCTGGTCGCCGCTCCTGTGGCGAGCCATAGCGCCCGTCGCGATCGCCGCCGTCGGCTACTACCCAGGTCGTCGCCTCCGGATCCTGGACGACCTGCCGGCCGGCGTCATGCGCCAGTGGGGGCGTTGGTGCCTGCACCGGGACTACCTGTTCAGCGAGCATCCCGAGCTGCGGGACCGGTTCGCGAAGGTGCGGACGCCGGTCACCGCCCTCTGGACCGCCGACGACGAGCTCATCTCCCCGGAGTCGATCCGGTACTGGATCCGGGAGTTTCCCCGTGCAGAGGTCGAGCTGGTCGAGATGCGCGCCGCCGACCACGGACTGAGCCGGATCGGGCACTCGGGCTTCTTCCGCCCGAAGCGTGCCGTCCTCTGGGACGAGCTGCTCCTCCCCCGCCTGGCTACCGCCACCCCCGCGAGGTAGGGCGCTCCCGAGGTGAGTACACGTCTGCGGGGTGTGTTGCTCTGCGTAGACATGATCTACACAGAGCAACACACCCCGCAGACGTAGGAGCTTCCTCTGCCGGACGCCGGGACGTCAGAGGGGCTTGATCGTGCCCCGGAAGTGACGAGTGTCCTTGCCCGAACGCCAGCCCTCGTAGACGAAGCCCTGTGCGCTGGTCGAGACCTCGTCCGCGTAGCGGATCGCCACGTCCACCGTGCTCGGGAGCAGCACCGGCTTGAAGAACTCGACGGTCCACTCGTACGTCTGGCCCCGGCGCGCCGGTCCCACCTCGGCCAGCGCCCGCGCCGCGGTGTACATCCCGTGCGCGATCGCCCGGGGGAACCCGAACGCCTTGGCGCCCAGCCCGGAGGTGTGGATCGGGTTCTGGTCGCCGGAGATCGCCCCGTAGGCCCGGCCCGTGCCGGCGCCGAGCTTCCAGCGTGCGGTCGGCAGGGGCGCCGTCCACTCCTCGCGCGGTGCCTCGGCCTCGGCCGCGCCACCGCCGGGGGCCGTGAAGCCCTTGGCTAGGTACGTCGACACGCTCTGGTAGGCGAGCTCGCCGCCGACCAGCACCTCGGCGACCAGGTCCACCTGGACGCCGCGGCGGTGCGCCCGGGCGTCCTGCGCCCAGGCCCGCACCGTCAGGGCGTCGCCGAGCCGCACCGGCCGGAGCACCCGCGCGGTGTTGCGCAGGTGCACCATGCCGAGCAGCGGCAGCGGGAAGTCCCCACGCACCATGACGGCAGTCGCCAGCGGGAACGCGAGCACGTGCAGGAACCCGGCAGGCAGCACCTCGGACGACGGCTCACCGAGCAGTCGCTGGTAGGCCGCGAGGTGCGCCGCCTCGCCCGCGGTGTCGACGTCCGCCACCTGATAGGCCAGCCTGGGCAGCTGGACGGGGCCCTTCGGGCGTTTGCTCGCGGAGCCGGCGAGGCCCTTGGCGAACAGGCCGCCCAGCCCCGGCAGCTGGGCGAGCTCTGTCACGTCGTACGACGCCGGTGCTCCCGGCACTGTCAGCTCTGTCATTTGCCCAGCATGGACTGGCCGCAGACGCGCAGCACCTGTCCGTTCACACCGCGAGCGACCGGGGACGACAGGAAGGCGATGGCCTCGGCGACGTCGATCGGCAGACCGCCCTGCTGGAGCGACGGGATGATGCGCCGGCCCACCTCGCGCGTCGCGAACGGGATCGACCGGGTCATCTCCGTCTCGATGAAGCCCGGCGCCACCGCGTTGGCCGTGCCGCCCAGCTCCGCCACGAGCGGCGCGGTGGCGGCCGTGTGGCCGATCACGCCGGACTTCGAGTACGCGTAGTTGGTCTGGCCCTTGTTCCCCGCGATGCCCGACGTCGAGGCCAGCGACACGATGCGCAGCCCCTCGACCCCTGCGGCCAGCAGCTGCTCGTTGATCCGCAGCTGCGAGGCGAGGTTCACCGCGATGACGGCGTCCCACTGGGCGGGCTTCATGTTCGCGAGCAGCTTGTCGCGCAGGATCCCCGCGTTGTGCACCAGGATGTCGAGGCCGCCCAGGTGTCGGGTCGCCTCCAGGATCTTGGTGCCGGCGTCGGCGGCGGTCACGTCGAGCTGTACCGCGGTGCCCTTGATCTCGTTCGCGACCGCGGCCAGCGACTCACCGGCTGCCGGTACGTCCACGACCACTACCTTGGCTCCGTCCCGGGCCAGGGTACGCGCGATCGCGGCGCCGATACCGCGGGCGGCACCGGTGACGACGGCGACCTTGCCGGCCAGCGGCTGCTGCCAGTCGACGTCGTCGAGCGCGTCCGCCGGACCGACGGGCAGCACCTGGCCGTCGACGTACGCCGACTTGGCGGACAGGAAGAAGCGGAGCGTGCCGAGCGCGGAGGTCGAGTCGGCGGCGGCGCCACCGGTGAGCTGCACACCGTTCGCGGTGGCGCCGGCCCGCAGCTCCTTGCCCACCGAACGCGTGAAGCCCTCGAAGCCGGCGCGGGTCGCGGCCACGGCCGGCGAGTCGCCGGCCTCCGGCGCGCGGGAGACGACCACTACCCGCCCGTTGCCCGCGAGCCTGCGGAGCGTGCCGCCGAGGGTGAGCACCGCCTCCGAGACGGCCTCGGGGGACTCTGCGGCCGTGCCGACCAGCACGACGCCGCCCCAGCGGACGTCGTCGGTGCCCTCGGTGGAACGACGCACGTCGACGTCCCACGACCCGAGGGCCTTGGCGATCGCGTCGGCGTCGCCGGCCGAGGCACCGTCCGACACGACGAGCACCGGGCCCACCGTGAGGGGGGCGTCAGCGGCGTAGCGGCGCAGGATCGCCGGGCGGGGGAGGCCCAGCTTCTTGGCGATGGTCTTGGTGAAGCCGCGGTTCACGGCCACCGTGTACTTGTCTGACGGGGCGGACTGGTCAGCCACGAAATTCCTTCCGGTTCTGGGGGGAGGCTCAGACGGACTCGACGACGGCGACGGCGCCGAGGCCACCCGCCGCGCAGACCGAGATGAGCGCACGTGCCGGACGGCCGGTCTCTGCGGCCTTGGCGGCCACCAGCTTCGCGGCGGTGGCGATGATGCGTCCGCCGGTCGCCGCGAACGGGTGGCCCGCCGCGAGCGAGGAGCCGTTCACGTTGAGCTTGCTGCGGTCGATCTTGCCGAGCGCGCCGTCGAGACCGAGCTCGGTGCGGCAGTACTCCTCGTCCTCCCACGCGGCGAGCGTGGTCAGCACGGTGGAGGCGAACGCCTCGTGGATCTCGAAGAAGTCGATGTCCTCGAGGGTCAGGCCGTTGCGGGCCAGCAGACGCGGCACGGCGGCGGCCGGCGCCATGAGGAGCCCCTCGTGGCCGTGCACGAAGTCGACGGCGGCCGTCTCGGCGTCGACGAACTTCGCGAGGATCGGCAGGTCGCGCTCCTCGGCCCACTCACGCGAGGAGAACAGGACGGCGGAGGCGCCGTCGGTCAGCGGCGTGGAGTTGCCGGCCGTCATGCTCGCCGGCTCGGCGAGCTTGGTGCCGAAGACCGGCTTGAGCTTCGCGAGCTTCTCGAGGGACGTGTCGGGACGCAGGTTGTCGTCGCGGGTCAGGCCCTTGTACGGCGTGACCAGGTCGTCGAAGAAGCCGGACTCCCAGGCGCGGGCGAGGTTCTGGTGCGAGTTGAACGCGATCTCGTCCTGCGCCTCGCGCGAGACGCCCCACCTGGCGGTCGTGATCGCCTGGTGCTCGCCCATGGAGAGGTGCGTGCGCGGCTCGCCGGTACCGGGCGTGGCCGGGGCCAGGTCCTTGGGGCGGACCTTGAGCAGCGCCTTGATCTTCGCGCTGGTCGTCCTGGCGTGGTTCGCGTCGAGGAGCGCGGCCCGCAGGCGGTCGCTGACGACGATCGGCGCGTCCGACACGGTGTCCGTGCCGCCGGCGATGGCGGACTCGATCTGGCCCAGCTTGATCTTGTTGGTCACTGCGATCGCGGCCTCGAGACCGGTGGCGCACGCCTGCTGCACGTCGTAGGCGGGCGTCGTGGGCGCGAGGGAGGAGCCCAGCACCGACTCGCGGATCAGGTTGAAGTTCTTGCTGTGCTTGAGGACGGCGCCACCGGCGACCTCGCCCAGGCGTTCGCCCTGCAGGCCGAACCGGGCGACGAGGCCCTCGAGCGCTGCGGTGAACATGTCCTGGTTGCTGGTCCGGACGTACTTCTTGCCGGCGCGGGAGAACGGGATGCGGTTGCCGCCGATGATCACGGCTTCGCGCGTGGACGGGACGGGGGAGGGGGTAGTGGACACGTCGCTGTTCCTTCTCACTTCGTCGTCGGGCAAGTGGCTTCGTAGATCGAGCCTCGTCGAGGCCGGGACAGGCCGCTACCCGGTTCGCACCCGGGGTGGTGCCCAGGACTCACAGTACCTGATACTCTCAGTCTCGTGAGACGAATCACAAGACCTCTAGCGAGTCACGGTGGGGAGGCGGACCGATGAGCATCGGAGTCGACGGTCGTTCGACCCGCTGGGACGACCACCGCACGGCACGCCGGGCAGAGCTCGTCCGGGCCGCGCGCAAGGCTGTGCACCGCCTCGGACCCGCGGTCTCGATGGACGAGATCGCCGCCGCGGCGGGTACGTCGAAGTCAATCGTCTACCGGTACTTCGACGACAAGGCGGGCCTGCGGCTCGCCGTCGCCGAGACCGTGGTGATGCAGATGCACGACGCGCTGCGCGCCGCGGCGCAGCGCGCGGACAACCCCGAGATGGCACTGCGCGAGATGGTGCGGGTCTACCTCGAGATGATCGAGAGCTCGCCCAACGTCTACTGGTTCGTCACCCGAACCGCCATCGGCGGGAACGAGCCGGCACCGGTCGAGAGCGGGCGTCGTGGCCGCCGCGCCACGGCCGCCGAGGAGGCTGCGGACGCCGCCGTCCCGACGACGCCTGTCGACCTGCACCCGCTGGGCGCCTACCTCGACTCGGTGATCGAGCTCGTCGCCGAGCCGTTCGCGCGGGCCACCGACGTCCCCCAGGCCGACGCTGCCGCCTGGGCGGCGGGCGCCGTGGGCTTCGTGCGGGGTTCCGGCGAGTGGTGGCTCGGCCACCGCAACGTCGAGGCGAGCCCGCTGACCCGGGAAGAGCTCACCGAGCGCGTGACGCTCTGGCTCTGGACCGGCCCGGTGGGCGTGCTGCACCACAACCGTCCCGGTTCCGCCCCCGCCACTGCCTGACCCGCCCGACCCCGAACACTCTTCGACCCACCCTCCCGAGACCCAGTACCTGGCCTGCCGGCCGCAATACCGAGGAGAACCCGATGACGACCACCTCCGAGTCCGTGACGACCCCCACGGCCACCGAGGCCGCCGCGCCCGCACCCGCGGCGCCCCGGCCGGCGTCGGGCGCCCGCGTGGACGTGCCCGCCCTGGAGCAGATGCTGCTCGGCCGCTGGGCCGAGGAGCGTGCCGAGGCTCGTCACATGGTGGCCACACACCCGGAGCTCTGGAAGCGGGAGGGGATCACCAAGGAGGAGCACCGGGAGATCGCCCTCGCCCAGATGAAGCAGATGGTGCCCTACGGCCACGTCCTGCGGGCGTTCCCGGAGCGTCTCGGCGGCCGCGCGCAGGCGGGCGCCAACCTCGTGGGGTTCGAGGAACTGGTCGCCGCCGACCCGTCGCTGCAGATCAAGGCGGGCGTGCAGTGGGGTCTGTTCGGCTCCGCCATCCTGCACCTCGGGACCGAGGAGCAGCAGGACCGGCTGCTTCCCGGCGCGATGGACCTGAGCGTGCCCGGCGCCTTCGCGATGACGGAGACCGGCCACGGCTCCGACGTCGCCTCGATCGGCACGACCGCCACGTACGACCCCGAGACCGAGGAGTTCGTGCTCAACACCCCGTTCCGCGGGGCGTGGAAGCAGTACCTCGGTAACGCGGCCAAGCACGGCGTCGCGGCGACGGTGTTCGCCCAGCTGATCACCAACGGCGTCGACCACGGTGTGCACTGCTTCTACGTGCCGATCCGGGACCCGCGGACCATGGAGTTCCTGCCGGGCGTCGGTGGTGAGGACGACGGTCAGAAGGGCGGCCTCAACGGCATCGACAACGGCAAGCTGCACTTCACGAACGTGCGCGTGCCGCGGCAGGACCTGCTCGCCCGCTACGGCCAGGTCGCCCCGGACGGCACGTACACGTCCACCATCGACAGCCCCGGCCGCCGGTTCTTCACCATGCTGGGCGCCCTGGTGCAGGGTCGTGTCTCGCTCGACGGCGCGGCGATCTCCGCGGCGAAGATCGGTCTGGCGATCGCCACGAAGTACGCCGACCAGCGGCGCCAGTTCTCGCCGTCCGCGGGCGCCGACGAGCTGACGCTGCTCGACTACGCCACGCACCGTCGCCGTCTCTTCCCGCGTATCGCCGAGGCGTACGCGATGCACTTCGCGCACGACGAGCTGCTCGACATGTTCGACGCCGTGTTCTCCGGCCGCGAGGACACCCCGGCCATGCGCGAGGACCTCGAGACGACGGCCGCTGCGCTCAAGGCGACCTCCACCTGGTACTCGCTGGACACGCTGCAGGAGTGCCGCGAGGCCTGCGGCGGCGCCGGCTTCCTCTCGGAGAACCGCTTCACCAGCCTGCGTGCCGACCTCGACATCTACACCACGTTCGAGGGCGACAACCACGTGCTGCTGCAGCTCGCGGCCAAGCGCCTCGTGGGCGACTACGGCAAGCGGATGGCCGAGGTGGCGAAGTCGCCGGGCGGCATGGCGAGCATCGTCGCCGGCCAGGCCAAGGACGCGGTGCTGCACAAGCTCCCGCTGAAGCGGCTCGGTCAGACCGTGGCCGACGGCGGCCGTGCACGCTCCGCGGGCCGCCTCCTGGACGCGGAGGTGCAGCGCGAGCTGATCGCCGGACGCTTCGAGGGCATGGTCGCCTCGACCGCGATGGGCATGCGCCCCGCGCTCAAGGCCGACTCGATCCGCGCGCAGGAGATCTTCGACGACAACCAGGTGAACCTCATCGGGTCCGCCGCCGCGTGGGCAGAGCTGGTGCGGTGGGACGCGTTCACGAAGGCCATCGGCAAGGTGTCCGACGCAGGCACCCGCAAGGTCCTCACCCTGCTCCGCGACATCTACGGGCTCACGACCATCGAGCGTCACCTCGACTGGCACCTGACCAACGGTCGCCTCTCGACGGGTCGCGCGAAGGCGGTGACCTCGACGATCGACCGGATGCTCAAGGAGCTCCGTCCGCACGTGCTCGACGTCATCGACGCCTGGGGCTTCACGCAGGAGCACCTGCGCGCCCCGATCGCCGACGGTTCGGAGAAGGTCCGCCAGGACGAGGCGGCTGCCTACTACCGCACGCTGCGCGCGAGCGGCACGGCGCCGGTCAGCGAGAAGGAGCTGCGCAAGCGCGACGCCGCCACGCAGAGGTAGAACTCTGGCGAGGTAGAACTCTGGCGAGCCAGAGTTCTACCTCGGCGGGATGGTTACGCGGCGTCGGGGACCGCGGCCACGACGGGCACGGGGAGCTGCTGCACGGGAACCTGGGCGGGCTCGCTCGTGGTCTCCTCGTCGTCGTCCGCCCCGCGCGCGAGCGGCCCGCCGAGCGTCACCGGGGCGCCCGGCTCCGTCGTCGGCTCCGGTGTCGCCCGCACGGCGAAAAAGGTGCCCGCCAGCCCGAGGAGGGCGGCGAGCACGGCGAGCGGTACGAGCTGGTACGCGACGGTGAATCCGAGCAGTGCGCCGCAACCTACCGCGACGGCTGATCCACGGACTAGTACACGAGTCATCAGGAGCCTCCCTGCCAAGGTATCTCCGAGGAGCAATGCCTGGCCCCAGGGGACTCCCGTGGACCGCTGGGCGCCTGCGGACAGCGGTCGGACGCCCGGTGCGCACGACCACATGAGCTGGGTCCGGCTGAGCTGGGGCTCATCAGATTGTGTGGCGAGCCTGCCTCGCCTTTGTTTCCAGGAAACCTCAAGCCGGGCACCTTCGCACGTCGAACCGCGACGCCGATGGTCACGAACGGGTCACGGTGCGGGATGTCCGGGCTGGTGGGCCGTCGAGCTCACACGGGGTTGCACTGGGCGGTGGCGGTGAGGATCAGTCCGACGTCGGGCCGCCACGGCTCCAGGTTCCACGTGGACTTGTCGGGTGCGCCCACCGCGTGACACACGAGCTGGTCGCCCATCGTCGAGGTATCCGCTTCCGGCTCGGCGGCCACCAGCTGGGTGCGGATCAGGTCCAGCCCGGCCTGGCCGGCGTACCGCGCCCAGTCCGTCGGGTCGACGGCGAGCGAGCGTCCGCCCTCGTTCTCGCCCCAGGTCGCGCTCTCGATCGCCTGCGTGCCGACGACGAACTTGACGGGCAGCGGCTCGGCCCGGTCCGTCGGCGCAGGGGACTCCGACCCCTGGAGCGGCTGGATCGGGTCGACCTCCACGAGGGCGTGGGTGGCGTCGACCTCGGTGACCTCGATGCGCGGCCCGTCGTCCTCGGTGCCCGACGGCGGCGCGGGCGGGCCGATCGCGGCGACGGGGTCACCGCCGTCGTCCAGCACGGTGATGCTGCCGTCCGAGTCGACGTCGAGCGCGCCGGGGGAAGTGAGCGCGAGGCGTGCCGAGCCGCCGGGGGCGAGGGTGAGGGTGACCCTCCGGGTGCCCGGCCCGTCCTCGTCCGCGCGTATGTCGGCGGCCTTCCGGGTGACGATCTCGAGGCCCACGTCGTCCAGGGTGACCGTGCTCGTACGCTGCTCGGGCCGACCGCCTCCGGGCGTCCGCGACGTTCCGGGTGGCTGCGCCGAACGTGCTGCGGTGGGTGTCGGTTCTGCGTCCGCCGCCCGCGCGCCCTCGGTCCGGTCGGCCAGGCCGCACCCGCTCAGGGCGAGGAGCGCGGCCAGTGCGGCGCACGCCGCGAGGGGCGACTGGGCGGCTCGTCGGATCGGCACCACCCCATTGTGTGGGCAATCGACAGCCGGCGGGTGATCGACACGGACCGGCGCGCTGGGTGGCGCGTGTCGCCGTCAGCCCCTATCTTTAGAACATGCGTTCGAACAAGGTGCTGGTGACTCGTGGTCCCGCCGATGTGCCGGGCCAGTCTCCGCGTGGTGCTGCCGCACCGTGCGAGTCGGGGTTCGCGAGCGGTTTCGCGAATCTTACGGAGGCGGTCGACGCCGTGGCTGCGGTCGACGCGCTCCTTGCGTCGCTCGCGGCCTCCCGGGCAGTGCTCATGGAATCGGTCCGGGAGTGGGTGGCCGACCAGCCCGAGCTGTTCGACGCTCCCGAGGCTGACACGGAGGAGCCGGCCGGGCTGGCGCCCGAGCTCGTCGAGCGGCTGGCCAGGGTCCTGCGGGTGCCGGAGAGCTCGGCGGTCGCGCTCATCGAGGAGTCCCGTGCACTGGTGCACGAGCATCCCCGCACGCTTGCCGCACTGCGCGGCGGGCACATCACCCACGCGCATGCGCAGACCATCCTCGGCTATACGGACGGGCTGGGGCGGACCAACCGGGTGGCGCTGGAGACCCGCCTGCTCAAGCACGCTCGCAGCACCACCCCGGGCGAGCTGAGCCTTGTCGCACGGGTCGAGCGCGAGCGTCGGCTACGCCCGGAACGGCCGACGGCGGCACCGGTGGTGCGTCAGGCGGCGGCCGTCCGGCGGCAGCGGCTCAGCGCTTCCCCCACAGGTCGTCCCACGCGGTGAACGGGTCGTCGGTGCGTGGCGCCTGCTGGGGGCTGCCACCAGCAGGCATGGCCGGTGCCTGGCTGTCCCACGTGGGGCCGGCCCACGTGGGGCTGCCCCAGCCAGGGTTGTTCCAGGTCGGGCCGGCCTGGCCGCGGTGATCCTGGCTGCCGCTGTTCTGGTCGTTGGTGTACGGGAGCCAGCCCTGAGGTGCACCGGACCCACCGGCCCGCTGATCGACCGGCCCCGTTCCGTACTGCTCGGCGGCAGGGTAGGTGGCGGGGTACGAGGGGTCGTACTCCGCCGCGTACCCGTCGAGCGGCGCCGCGGGCTCGGGAGCCGGGTTCGGCTCCAGCCACTGCTGCGCCGTCCCGGTCTGCCCCGACCAGGCGGCGGGCTCGCTCTGTCCCGACCAGGACGGCGTAGGCGAGGAAGGGACCGGCGCCGACCGTTCCGGCTCGGCGGGTGCGGCATATCTCTTGGCCTTGTACGGCCGGGCGCCGTCGGTCCGGGTGCCGGCGCTCTGCCCTGGCGCGGCGACGGCTGCGAAGGTGGTGGTGGCGAGGTACTGCTCGAACGGCACGTCGAACGTCTCGTCCTCCGACCACGCGCCGTCCCAGGCCGCGCCGGTCCGGGACGCGCCGGTGCGGCGGCCGTCGTCGGGCATCGGGGCGAGGCGGATCTCGCCCGAGCCGTGCAGCAGCTGGTCGTGCATCTGCCCGACCCAGTTGACCGCCAGCTCGAAACGCATGGCACTGAGCCCGTTCACGCCGAGCTCACCGCCGAGGGCGGGGTGCGGGTTGAAGGTGTAGACCTCCTCCTCGCCGAGGTGGATGCCACGGCTCCGGGCGTCGCGGACCAGGTCGTCCATGAGATAGGTGGCGCGGCCCTCTGCCGACTCGAGCTCGGCGTACATGGTGACTGCCGAGGCCCAGCGGAGCTCGAGCGTGCCCTCGACCGTGTCCAGGAACCACCATCCGTCCAGCGACTCGAGGAAGATGTCGCCGAAACAGGTCGCGAAGCGCGGGGTCTGCTCGCGAAGCCCCAACCACTGCCATGAGGAGAGCCCGAACTCGAAGGAAACCTTCGGAAAAGTTCGAAGCAGCTTCATGTCCGAATGAAACCACTGTCGGGTAAACGCCGGGAACCCCCCGATGACATCTTTGTTACGAGCCTACTCAATAGTGGCGCGGCTCATGCGAGTCCCGACTGATAGGCGAACACGACGAGCTGGGCACGGTCCCGCGCGGAGAGCTTGATCATCGCGCGTGACACGTGCGTCCGCGCGGTCGCCGGGCTCAGGACGAGGCGCTCGGCGATCTCGTGGTTGCTCATCCCCTGGGCCACGAGGCAGACCACCTCGTGCTCACGGTCGGTCAGGTCCCCGATCCGGGGGTGCGGCACGAGCGCGCGCGGCGAGGCGGCGGTGAACTCCCTGATCAGCGTGCGCGTGGCCGACGGCGCCAGCAGCGCGCCGCCGTCGTGCACCGTGCGGATCGCGGTGACGAGGTCCGCCGGCGGGGTGTTCTTCAGGAGGAAGCCGCTGGCCCCCGCCCGCAGGCCGTCGACCACGTACTGGTCGTGCTCGAACGTCGTGAGCACCACCACGCGCGTCGCGGTCAGGGCGGGGTCGTCGGCGATCCGCCGGGTCGCCTCGATGCCGTCGATGCCCGGCATCCGGATGTCCATGAGCACGACGTCGGGCCGCAGGCGACGGGCCTCCGCGACGGCGGCTATGCCGTCGGCGGCCTCGCCGGCGACCGTGACGTCCGCCTCCCCGGAGATCAGGGCGCGCAGGCCCATCCGCACCAGGTCCTGGTCGTCCACGAGCAGCACAGTGATCATGCGACACCTCCGGCGGGCAGCGTCGCCCGCACCTCGAAATACTCGTCGACGGGGCCGGCGTCGAGCCGTCCGCCCAGGGACTCGACCCGGTGCCGCATCCCGGTGATGCCGAAACCGGCGACGAAGCCGTCGTCGGGGTCGCCCGGGTCGCGGACGCGCAGGTTGCGGACGCGGAGTCGGACGAGGTCCGGCTCGTAACCCACCTCGACGCGCGCCGCGGCCCCGGCACCGTGCTTGACCACGTTGGTCAGCGACTCCTGGAGCACGCGGTAGGCGGCGAGGTCCACGGCGTCGGGCAGCGGGCGGGAGGTGCCGCCGACCGCGAGGTCGACGGCGACCCCCGCCGAACGCACCCGCTGCGCCAGCACCTCGAGGTTGGCGAGCCCTGCCGTCGGCGCACGCTCGGGACCCGCGCCGGACGCAGTACCGGGGCGGATCTCCGCGAGCGTGGTGCGCAGCTCGGTCAGGCCCTCGTTCGCCGCCTTCGAGATGGCCTCCAGCGCGGTGGTGGCGTCCTCCGGCCGGCCCAGGTGAAGTGCGATGTCCGCCTGCATCTGGATGGCGGCCAGCCCGTGTCCGACGACGTCGTGCACCTCGTGCGCGAGCTGCAGCCGTTCGTCGTCGCGGGCCTGCTGCTCCGCCGCGTCCCGTTCGGCGGACCGGGCCTCGTGCCACGTCCGCCGGGCCACGCCGATGCTGAACGGCACCGCCACGATGGCGCTCGCGGGGATCAGCCCGGTCGGCAGGGGAAGCGCACCCGGATGCGTGAAGACGTGCAGCAGGAGGAGAGCCAGCGTCGCGGTGCCCCACAGGAGGGCTGCGCGGAGCGGACGCCGTCGGGCCACGGAGTAGACCGCGACCACCACGCACACCATCACCGGGCCGTACGGGTAGTCGAGGAGCAGGTAGGTGACCGTCGCGAGGGTGACCACACCGAGCGTCACCACCGGCCAACGGGCGCGGAACAGCGTCCCCACCGCCGCGGTGACCGCCAGCGCGTACCCGAGCGCGTCGACCGGGCGCACCCCGGCCGGCGCCTCCAGGAACGGCAGCGACACCAGCGTGAGCGCCGTCAGCGCGGCGGCCACTCCCACGTCCACGAGACGCAGCTTCCCCTGTTCCTCACCTCCGGCCCCACTGTGTCCGACGGCGGACCGGGCGTCACCCCCTGCGCGCCGTACACCGCTGTACGTCCGGGAGCGTAGACGGGCCACCGCGCCCACGTCGGACGGCGCAGCGCGAGTGCCGTCCCACGGCCGATCCCGCGCCGCGCCCTGGCCGGGAGGCTGGGACACAGAGGCGCCGCCCGGCGCCCGAGGAGGGACAGGATCATGAATCTCAGGGGAGTCGCCGTCGCCGGCCTCGTCGTCGCGACGATCGGCATCTATGTCGCCAGGGCCGGCGGGGCGCCGGCGCCGATCGTGCCGCCTGCCGTCGTGCTGATGGTCGTCGCCGCAGTGTTGCTCGTCGTGTTCCGCACCCGGACCTGGCCGGCGGTCGTCGCAGTGGTCGTGGCGGTCGCCGAGGCCGCCGGCGTGATCCTGACCGGGAGCCTCGGCAACCTCGGCTTCGCCGAGCCGCTGCTCGGTGCGGGTACCGCACTCCGGGTCCTCGGCGTCCTGGCGGTGCTCGCGGCGGGGACGTTGCTGGTGGTACGGCCGGTACGGCCGGGCTCCGCACCTCGCACGGGGAAGGTGACGTCATGAGGCTGGCGCCGCGCGCACGCAAAGCGGTGCTCACCGTGCACCTCGTGGCCGCCGGGGCCTGGATCGGCATCGACGTGCTGGTGGCCGTGCTCGTCGGGGTGGGGCTGGGCGGCGGCTCGGACGCCGTCAGGGGGCTCGCCCTGCGGGCGCTCGCCGAGTTCGTGGTGACCCCGATGCTGGTCTCGGCGCTGGTCTGCCTCGGCTCGGGCCTGCTGCTCGGTCTCGCGACCAAGTGGGGCCTGGTGCGCTACTGGTGGGTCGCGGTCAAGCTGGTCCTGAACGTTCTGCTGTGCGTCCTGATCGTCGTGGCGCTGCGGCCTGGCATGGCCGACGTCGGCGCCGCAGGCGTCGCGCTGGAGGCCGGCCGGCTCCCGGCGTCGGACATCTCGTTCCTCGTGTACCCGCCTGCGGTGTCGCTCACCCTGCTCGCGGTCGCGACCCTGCTCTCCGTGTACAAGCCGGGCGGCCGCGTGCGGCGGCGCTCGCAGGGCACGCCCCGCAGCGGGGCCAGGGGCACCGCACCGGATATGCGGCGGACACTGTCAGAGGCTCGGCCTACCTTTGTCGCATGAGCGACGAGGGACAGGCGATCGAGGTGCGGACCGGCGAGCGACGGCCCATCGAGGTGCGCGATGCCGTGCCGGCGGAGTACGAGGCGGTCGGCAAGATCGTCGCGGAGGCGTTCTTCGCGGACGGACAGCTCGATGCCCCCGGCTCCGAGTTCTACGCCGACGTCCTGCGCGACGTCGCGAGCCGTGCGGACGCCGCTGAGATCATCGCGGCGCTGGACGACGGCGTCGTGGTCGGCGGCGTGACGTTCGTGCCGCACGGCGGTCCCATGGCCGACATCGCCCGGGACGGCGAGGCAGAGGTCCGCATGCTGGGCGTCGCGCCGGACGCCCAGGGCAGGGGAGCCGGGACCGCGCTGATGCGCGAGTGCATGGCGCGGTCCGCGGGGACGCGCCGGATCGTCCTGTCCACCCAGCCCGTCGCACACGGCTCGCACCGGCTTTACGAGCGGCTCGGTTTCGTGCGCGAGCCCAGCCGGGACTGGGCGCCGGTGCCCGGCGTGGACCTGCTCGTCTACGTGCTGGAGCTGTAGCTACGTGCCGGGGCGGTAGCGCCGTCGGACCGGCCACCGCAGCAGCCCCGACGTGATCGCAACACCCAGCAGGAGGAGCAGGCCGCCGCCCGTCTCGGCGAGGTTCGGCACCTCGCCCAGCGCCAGCCAGGCGACGGTCATGCCCACCACAGGGACCAGCATCGTGAACGGCACCACCGCGCTCGCCCGGTACCGGTCCAGCAGCGTGTTCCAGATGCCGTAGCCGACCAGGCTCGCCAGCCACGCGGTGTAGAGGGTCGACAGCACGGCGGCCCAGGTCGGGTGCGTGAGGGCGTGGCCGACGGCGGCCGGCCCGTCCAGCACCAGCGCGAGGGCGAACATCGGCACCGGCACCACGAGCGCCGACCACACGGTCATGGACAGACCGGCCAGCGGGCTCTGCCTGCCGCCCGCCGCCTGCGTGGCCGAGCCCAGCCGGCGCACGATCACGTTGCCGGTCGCCCACGACGCCGCGGCCGCGAGCGTGAGCAGGAACGCGAGGCCCGGCGTCGCCGCCGACCGCCCGACACCGACGATCACCAGGCCCACCGCACCCAGCAGCACGCCGACGAGCTGCGGCGCGGTCGGGCGCTCGCGGAGCGCCGCCGACGCGAACAGGACGGTGAGGACCACCTGCGCCTGCAGCACGAGCGAGGCGAGGCCGGGCGGCATGTCGAGCCAGATCGCCGTGTACATCAGGGCGAACTGGCCGAGGCTGAGGAACAGGCCCACCACCAGCACGTCCTTGAGGGCGGCCGCGGGTCGCGGGACCAGGAAGATCGCAGGGATCAGCACCACGACGAACCGGATCGCCACGAACAGCACGGGGGGCACGTCGTCGACGCCGACGTCGATCGCGAGGAAGTTGGTGCCCCAGATGATCATGACGAGCACGGCGAGGAGCGAGTGGCGCAGGGGCATGCGGTCATCGTCGTTCGGAGCAACCGTGCACGTCCATCGCAAATCACTGGCTGACCGTTCAGCGGGACTGAATGGTCGGCGTCGGCGTCGGCTACGTGTTTTCACCATCTTGTCCCACCGAGCGGGTGAAAAGTAGCGTCGCCCCACCATGCCGGTGCGATCGGCCGCATGCCCGTCCCGCCCCCTGTGCGGCGGGAAACACATCCTCGCGAAGGAGCGTCCGATGCGTAGCACGAGACACCGCACCATCCGCACCACGGCCACGGCCGCCGCTGCCATGACGTTCGTCCTGGCGGCGTCGCTGGTGGCCTCCGCGGCCGCGCCCAAGGTTCCCGACGCCGGTTCGGCGCCCGCGTCTGCCGCCGCTCCTGCCGCCGTCGGCGCGCTGAGCTGGTCCGACGAGTTCGACGGCGCGGCGGGCAGCGCACCGAACCCCGCGAACTGGAACCTGGAGACGGGCGCGGGTGGCTGGGGCAACAACGAGCTGCAGAACTACACCAGCTCCCGCGAGAACTCCGCGCTGGACGGCAACGGGAATCTCGTCATCACCGCTCGCCGGGACGGCAACGGCGGCTACACCTCGGCCCGGCTGACCACGCAGGGCAAGGTGCAGCCGAAGTTCGGGCACCTCGAGGCCCGGATCAAGATTCCGCGCGGCCAGGGCATCTGGCCGGCGTTCTGGATGCTCGGTGGCCAGATCGGCAACGGCGTCCCGTGGCCGGACTCCGGCGAGATCGACATCATGGAGAACGTCGGCTTCGAGCCCCACATGGTGCACGGGACCCTGCACGGCCCCGGCTACTCGGGCGGCGCGGGCATCGGCGCGGCGTACACGCACCCGCAGGGCTGGTCGTTCGCCGACGACTTCCACACCTTCGCCATCGACTGGGCGCCCGGCCGGATCAGCTGGTCGGTGGACGGCACCGTGTACCAGACCCGCACCACCGCCGACACGGGCGGCAACCAGTGGGTGTTCGACCAGCCGTTCTTCTTCCTGCTGAACGTCGCGGTGGGCGGCAACTGGCCCGGGTACCCCGACGGGACCACGCAGTTCCCGCAGCAGATGGTGGTCGACTACGTCCGCGTCTACGACTCCCAGCTCTGACAGCCCTGACCGCACCGGCGCGTGGCGCGTCGTAGACTGGCGGGGCGCTCCGGCGCCAAGAAACCTACCCCGCACGCGAGGAACTACATGACCGCGCCCGCGTCCCAGGCACCCTCCCGCACGACTCCCGCCGTCCCGAGACTGGACACGGTGGAGACCGCCGCGGCCACCCCTGATGAGGTGCAGCCGTACGGAGAGCTCGGCCTCAAGGAGGACGAGTACCAGCGCATCAAGGACATCCTGGGCCGCCGCCCCACCGCGGCCGAGCTCGCGATGTACTCGGTGATGTGGAGCGAACACTGCTCCTACAAGTCGTCGAAGGTGCACCTGAGCAAGTTCGGCGAGAAGGTGACCGACGAGATGAAGGAGCACCTCCTCGTCGGCATCGGTGAGAACGCCGGCGTCGTCGACATCGGCGACGGCTGGGCCGTCACGTTCAAGGTCGAGTCGCACAACCACCCGTCGTTCGTTGAGCCCTACCAGGGCGCCGCGACCGGTGTGGGCGGCATCGTCCGCGACATCATCTCGATGGGCGCGCGCCCCGTGGCGGTCATGGACCAGCTGCGGTTCGGCGACGTCAACCACCCCGACACCGCGCGCGTCGTCCACGGCGTCGTCTCCGGGGTGGGTGGCTACGGCAACTCCCTCGGCCTGCCGAACATCGGCGGCGAGCTCGTCTTCGACGGCTCCTACCAGGGCAACCCGCTGGTCAACGCGCTCTGCCTCGGTGTGCTGCGGCACGAGGACATCCACCTCGCCAACGCCACCGGCCTCGGCAACAAGGTGGTGCTGTTCGGCGCCCGCACGGGTGGCGACGGCATCGGCGGCGCCTCGATCCTGGCGTCCGAGACGTTCGAGGACGGCGTGCCCGCCAAGCGCCCGAGCGTGCAGGTGGGCGACCCCTTCATGGAGAAGGTGCTCATCGAGTGCTGCCTCGAGCTCTTCCAGGCCAAGGTCGTGGAGGGCATCCAGGACCTCGGTGCCGCTGGTATCTCCTGCGCCACCTCGGAGCTCGCCTCCAACGGTGACGGCGGCATGCACGTCGAGCTCGACGACGTCCTGCTGCGCGACCCCACGCTGAACGCAGGCGAGATCCTCATGTCGGAGTCGCAGGAGCGCATGATGGCCGTCGTGCGGCCGGACCAGCTCGACGCGTTCCTCGCGATCACCGGCAAGTGGGAGGTCGAGACCGCCGTCATCGGCGAGGTCAACGACTCCGGCCGGCTCACCATCGACCACCACGGCCAGCGCATCGTGGACGTCGACCCCAAGACCGTGGCGCACGAGGGGCCCGTGTACCACCGGCCCTACGCGCGTCCGGAGTGGCAGGACGCGCTGCAGGCCGACTCGACGGCGGCGGCGGGCCTCGCCCGTCCGGCGTCGGGCGAGGAGCTGCGGGAGACCGCGCTGACGCTGCTGGCCTCGCCGAACCTCGCCTCGAAGGCGTGGGTCACCAACCAGTACGACCGCTTCGTCCAGGGCAACACGGCACTCGCCCAGCCCGACGACAGCGGCGTCATCCGTGTCGACGAGACCACCGGGCTCGGTGTCGCGCTCGCGACCGACGCCAACGGCCGCTACGGCAAGCTCGACCCGCGCACGGGCGCCGCGCTGGCCCTCGCGGAGGCGTACCGCAACGTCGCCACGTCGGGTGCCGAGCCGCTCGCCGTGACGGACTGCCTCAACTTCGGCTCGCCGGAGCATCCCGACTCCATGTGGCAGCTCGTCGAGGCGATCGAGGGCCTCGCCGACGCCTGCCAGGAGCTCGGTGTCCCGGTGACCGGTGGCAACGTCTCGCTCTACAACGGCACGGGCGAGCCCGGCCAGATCGACTCGTCGATCCACCCCACCCCCGTGGTGGGCGTGCTCGGCGTGCTCGACGACGTCAGCACGGCGCTCTCGTCCGGCTGGCGGACCGAGGGGCTGTCGCTCCTCCTGCTCGGCACCACGCGGGACGAGCTCGACGGCTCGGCGTGGGCCGACGTCGTCCACTCGCACCTCGGTGGTCTGCCGCCGCGCGTGGACCTGGCGGCCGAGAAGGCGCTGGCCTCCGCGCTCGTGGAGGCGCGGAAGACCGGCCTCGCCGCCGCCGCGCACGACCTGTCAGAGGGCGGCCTCGTCCAGGCCCTCCTGGAGGCGTCGCTGCGCTTCGGCGTCGGCGCGTCGGTCGCGCTCGAGGGCGTGACCGGCCGCGACAAGGTCGACCCGTTCGTGGCGCTCTTCTCGGAGTCGACGGGCCGTGTGATCGTCGCGGTCGACCCCGAGCACGAGGGCGAGCTGACCCACCTCGCCGAGGACGCCGGCGTGCCGGTGCTCCGCCTCGGCACCACCGGCGGCGACGCCGTGGTGATCGAGGGGCAGTTCGAGATCCCGCTGGCCGAGGCCCGCGAGGCGTTCGAGGGGACGCTGCCGAGGATCTTCGGCTGAGCAGCTGACCGAGTACCAGGTCTCGACAGGCTCGACCCCCGACACCGGGGGTCGAGCCTGTCTGACCTGATCACCCCGGCCGGCCGCCGCTGTCGAGACCGGCTCGCCTCCTCCACGTTTGCCGGTAAGGTCCGGGAGTGCGATTTGTCCATGGCTTCATCTCGTCAGTGCTCTGGATCATCGCGATCCCCCTGCTCCTCATAGCCCTCGCGCG
The DNA here is from genome assembly GCF_040656015.1 of Promicromonospora sp. NPDC050249. Lineage (NCBI taxonomy): Bacteria > Bacillati > Actinomycetota > Actinomycetes > Micrococcales > Promicromonosporaceae > Promicromonospora > Promicromonospora sp. NPDC050249. Next base: position 201,382 of record NZ_JBFAKY010000005.1, read on the forward strand.
GCTCCTGCCGTTCGACGGCGTGATCCCGCTGCCGCACCTCGTGGCGTTCACGCCGTGGGCGACGCTGGTGACGCTGCCGTTGCTGATCGTCACGCTCTTCGCCCGACGCAAGGTACTGGCGGTGCTGCTCGCGGCCGCGCTGGCCGGCTACGTGTACTGGCTGGCGCCCTTCTTCGTGCCGCCGAGCACGTCGTCGCCGGCCGATCCCGCCAGCTCCGGCACGCTCCGGGTCATGACCGTCAACGTCCTGTACGGGCAGGCCGACGCCGAGAGCGTCGTCGGCCTCGTGCAGTCCCAGCACGTCGAGGTGCTCGCGGTCCAGGAGCTGACGCCCGCCTTCGAGGAGGCGCTGACGGAGGCAGGCCTCGGCGAGCTGCTGCCGCACAGCTTCACGGTGCCCGCCGACGACAGCGCCGCGGGGAGTGGCCTCTGGTCGTCCACGCCGCTGACGGAGGAGGAAGAGCTGCCCGGCACGAGCTTCGCGATGCCGTCAGCGCTCGTCGGAGTGGGCGGCACGGACGTCCGCGTCACGGTCGTGCATCCGCACCCGCCGATGCCCACGGACATCACCGCCTGGCGTACCGAGCTGGTCCAGCTGACCGAGCACGTCCACGCGGACGACGCGCCGCAGATCCTGGCCGGCGACTTCAACGCCACCTACGACCACGCCGGATTCCGTGACCTGCTCGGCTCGCGCTTCTCCGACGCCACGCGTGAGTGGGGCGCCGGACCCGCCGTGACCTGGCCGGAGGGCAGCCAGGTGCCCCCGCTGTTCGCCCTGGACCACGTGGTGGTGGAGAGGGACATGCCGGTCTCCGACGTCGTCACCATGCGGGTGCCCGGTACCGACCACCGGGCGGTTCTGGCCACCGTCGTCGTCGAGTAGCAGGGCCGCCCGCGCGGCCCGCTGCGCGGCCGACAACACAGCGACACCGCGCGGCGAGCGCGGAATCAGCCTATGTTCGCAGATGTGCCGACTCGTCAGATGCGCCTCGCGCCCGCCGCCCCCGACGACGTGAGCAGTGCCCTCGCGGCGCTCCGCGCCGAGGTCGGCCTGCCCGCGATGTTCCCGCAGGACGTCCTCGAGGAGGCTCGGGCCGCAGCCGACAGGGACCTCTCCGTCGGCCGGAACGACCGCCGCGACATCGAGTTCGTGACCATCGACCCGCCCGGTTCCAAGGACCTGGACCAGGCGGTGCACGTGGAGCAGTCGGGCGAGGGCTACGTGGTGCACTACGCGATCGCGGACCTGGGCGCCTTCGTGACACCCGGCGGAGCGCTCGACATGGAGGTGCGCAAGCGGGGCATGACCGTCTACGGGCCGGACGCCCGGACACCGCTGCACCCGAAGATCCTGTCGGAGGGTGCGGCGAGCCTCCTGCCCGAGGAGGACCGCCCGGCGGTGCTGTGGACGGTCACGCTGGACGCACGCGGCATCATCACCGGCGCCTCGCTGGAGCGGGTGCTGGTGCGCAGCCGCGAACGGCTCACGTACGCGGAGGTCCAGTCGGCCCTCGACGCGGGTACGGCGAGCGAGTCCCTGCAGCTGCTGGCCGACGTCGGGCGCCTGCGCCAGTCGCTGGAGGCCGCGCGCGGTGGCGTCTCGCTGGAGGTGCCCGAGCAGGAGGTGGAGCGGCGGGAGGACGGCACGTACACGCTCTCGTTCCGTCGCAACCTGCCGGTCGAGGAGTGGAACGCGCAGATCTCCCTGCTCACCGGCATCGCGGCGGCCCATCTCATGCGTGAGGCGGGGGTCGGCATCCTGCGCACCCTCCCCGAGGCCGACCCCCGGGACCTGGCCCGCCTGCACCGCACCGCCCGCGCGCTCGGGATCGACTGGGCGGACAGCGTCCCGTACTCACGCCTCGTTCCGACGCTCGTCTCGCGGGTCCCGGAGCACGCGGCGTTCCTCAACGAGGCGACGACCCTGTTCCGTGGTGCCGGCTACGTCGCGTTCGGCATGCCAGGGCCCGACGGCGCCCCCGTGCCGCCGCCCGAGAACACCCGCCACGCCGCCATCGCCGCCGACTACGCGCACGTCACCGCGCCGTTGCGGCGCCTGGTGGACCGCTATGCGACCGAGGTCTGCCTCGCGATCTCTGCGGGTACCGCCGTCCCGCGGTGGGTGCTCGACGCACTGCCGCACCTGCCTGCCGTGATGGCCGAGACCGGCCGCCGGACCGCGTCGTTCGAGCGGGAGTGCGTGGACATCGTCGAGGCGTCCCTCCTCGCCGACCGGCTCGGCGAGGAGTTCGACGGCGTGGTGGTCGACGTCGAGGACGACACCAAGGACATGCAGCGCGGCCTGGTGGTGCTGCGCGACCCCGCCGTGCGCGCGCGCGTCACCGGTCCGCGGCTCCCGCTGGGCGACGAGGTGCGGGTCACGCTCGCCGAGGCGGACGTGTCCGAGCGCCGGGTGATGTTCACGCTGCCCGGTGACGGCGCGGTCGACCCGGGAACGGGTGAAGGGGCTGGGACCGCGGCTGCTCGGGCCGACACGTGGGACGGCGGCGGACGGCGCTCCACCACAGGGCCGCGCTCCACCACGGGGCCGCGCTCGGCCGCCGGCGTGGCACGACGCGCCGCGGACCCCGCCGCCTTCTCCGTCCCGGTCGCCGATGGCCCGGTGCCCGCCCACGGGAGAGTCCTGCGGTCCACCGTCGAGCCCGCCTTCGCGACCAGCCCCGAGCCGGCCCCGCAGCCGGCCCCGCAGCCGAGCCCGAGCCCCGGGCCGCGCCCGACACCCCGGCCCCGACCGGTCCCGCAGCATCCCCAGCCGGCCCCGCAGCCGCTGCCGGACGGCGAGGAGCTGGCGGCTCCGCGGCACCCGGGCCACGGCATCAGCTACCCGCCCATGCGGCGGCCCGTACGTCCGCAGGTCCGCGACGAGATGCCGCTGTCGGAGCCCTGGCCACGGCACGCACCGCAGAGCGGGTCGCCCCGACGGCTCGCGGCTCCGTCGCAGCCCGTACCCGCGGTACGCGGGGACGCGTTCCCGGACGTGACGCACGTGGACTACCCGTCGGTGGCATCGCTCGAGCTGCCGATGGTCGTGGCGGCGGACCTGCTCGCGGTCGAGGGCCCGGGCTCGGACGTCTACCGCTACTGATCCGGCGGTCCGCGATACTGGCTCCATGAAGCATGCAGCGCCTGCCGCCGCCCGGATGCGGCTCGGCGACGACCCACTGGCGGTGCGGTAGTGCCCCCGCGGCGCCGGACGGACCCGGCGGCCGGGCGTACCGCCGTTGCCGCATGGGCACGGGGCGAGGCGGACCGGCGTGACGTGACCACCGCCGTCCGGTTCACGCTGGAGGAGCTGGCCGACACCGCTCCCGGCAACTCCGTGGAGGTCCGCGTTCCGCCCGCCGGCGCGGTACAGGCCGTGGCCGGGCCACGGCACACGCGCGGCACGCCGCCCAACGTGGTCGAGACCGATCCGGCCACCTGGCTCGGCCTGGCCACCGGCACTGTGACCTGGGCGGACGCCGTCATGGACGGCCGCGTGCACGCCTCGGGCGAACGCTCCGACATCTCCGACCTGCTGCCGCTGACGGTCGGACGCCGGGCGGTGTCCGGAGTGCACGGGGACCCGGAGTCCCCGGTCCCTCCAGGGTGAACCAGGGCGCGCGTGCTAACGGATGTCGGTGACACCCGCTAGCCTCGGCGTCGATCTCGTGTATCTGTCGCGGCAGGGTTCACCCGGTGCGGGGACACCAGTTTTCCCCGCGGGTGTCCAGCCGTAACCGCTGGTTCACGAGGCAGTGATTGGTTTGGTGACACTCGTGCCGGACCGCCTGCGCAACTGATGCGCGCCCGGCCACGGCGATGCCGCCGAACAAGACGTCCAGCAGCAGTGCACTCCCAGCCCGGCCTTCGGTCGGCTATTGCAGAAGGAGTCAGCGTGAGACCCACCACGCTCCGGTCCCCGCGACCGCACCCCCACCACCGTGGAAGGGCCGCAGTCGCAGTGGCTCTCTCCGCAGCGCTCGCCGTGCCCGCGACGGCGGCCTACGCCGCGCCGGCGGCCACCGCCGACGGCCCGGACTCCTGGCACGTCGTCATCAGCGAGGCCTACCTCGCCGGTGGCAGCACCGGCCAGCCGTACCGGAACAAGTTCGTGGAGCTGTACAACCCGACCGACGAGCCAGTCAGCGTCGACGGCTGGTCGGTCCAGTACAAGTCCGCGACGGGCGCGACGTTCTCCGGCGTCACCGCGCTGAGCGGCACCATCGCCGCCGGCGGCCACTACCTCGTGCAGGGCGCCTCGAACGCGGCGAACGGCGAGCCGCTCCCCACGCCCGACGCCGTCGGCACCCTCAACCCGAGCGGTACCTCCGGCGTCGTGGCGCTCGCGTCGCAGGCCACCGCCGTCACACCCGCGAAGGGCGCCGTACCGGCCGAGGGCGCCCCTGGCGTCGTCGACCTGCTCGGTTACGGCACCGCCGACACGTTCGAGACCGCTCAGGGTCCGGCCGGCCAGGGCACCGGCGTGGTCGGGTCCCTCGAGCGCACCGGCGACGCCGGTGACAACTCGGCGGACTTCGTGTTCTCCACCGCGGTGACCCCCGTCAACGGTGCGGGTTCCGAGCCCGAGCCCAGCCCCACCCCGTCGGTGCCGACCGAGCCCGGCGAGGTCACCCCCATCGCCGAGATCCAGGGCACCGGCGACGCCTCGCCGCTCGTGGGCAAGACGGTGACGACCCGTGGCGTCGTCACCGCCGTCTACCCGACCGGTGGGTTCAACGGCCTGTACCTGCAGACCGCCGGCACGGGTGGTGCCCAGGACCCGACGCCCGGCGCGTCGGACGGCATCTTCGTGTTCTCCGCAGCGGCGGCCGCCGACCTCTCGGCAGGCGACCACGTGGAGGTGACCGGCGCGGTCTCCGAGCACAACGGGCTGACCGAGCTCACCCCGTCGGCGGGCGGCTGGGCAGTGCTGAACGAGCCCGCGACGGTCGAGCCGACGGCGACTGCCTGGCCGGCCGCCGCCGCAGAGCGTGAGGCCTTCGAGGGCATGCTCCTCGCCCCGCAGGGCTCCTTCACGGTGACGGACAACTACGACACCAACTACTACGGCGTCATCGGCCTGGCGGCCGGTGCGAGCCCGCTCGTGCAGCCCACGACGGCGGGCCGGCCGGGGTCGGCGGAGTACGACGCGCAGATCGCGGACAACGCGGCCCGTGGCGTGCTCCTCGACGACGGCTCGTCGCTGAACTACAACTCGACCGCCAACAAGTCGAAGCCGCTGCCCTATCTGACGGGTGGTGCACCGCTGCGCGTGGGCGCCGGGGTCACGTTCACGCGCCCTGTGGTGCTCGACTACCGGTTCGACGCGTGGGGCTTCCAGCCGACGTCCCAGCTGACGCCCGACGTCGCCGACGCCGTGCAGCCCGCGACCTTCGAGAACACGCGCGAGGAGGCTCCCGCCGAGGTGGGCGGCAACCTTCAGGTCGCGACGTTCAACGTGCTGAACTACTTCAGCACCACGGGCGACGAGCTCACGGGTTGCACCTACTACACGGACCGTGCGGGTGACCCGGTCACCGTCTCGGGCGGCTGCGACGTCCGCGGCGCGGCCGAGGAGGAGGACCTGCAGCGTCAGCAGACCAAGATCGTCGCGGCGATCAACGCGCTCGGCGCGGACGTCGTCTCGCTGCTCGAGGTCGAGAACTCGCGCTACTTCCTCGACAAGTCCCGGGACCAGGCGGTGTCGGACCTGGTGGACGCGCTCAACGCCGCTGCGGGTGCAGGCACGTGGGCCTACGTGGCCTCGCCCGCAGAGGTGCCTGCCGACGAGGACGTGATCCGTAACGCGTTCATCTACCGCACGGCCACTGCCGAGCCGGTGGGCGAGTCGCACATCCTGCTGACGGGCGACGCCTTCGACAACGCCCGGCGTCCGCTCGCGCAGGTCTTCCAGCCCGCCGGCGGCGCGACCGACGCCGGTGACGACCTCCTCGTGGTGTCGAACCACTTCAAGTCGAAGGGCTCGGCGGGCCCGTGGCCGGGCGACGCCGACCAGGGTGACGGCCAGGGCGCCTCGAACGAGTCGCGTGTGCGTCAGGCGAACGACCTCGTCACCTTCGCGGACGCCCAGGCGCAGGCCGCCGGGACGGACAAGGTCCTGCTGGTGGGCGACTTCAACGCCTACGAGCACGAGGACCCGATCCACGTCCTGGCCGAGGCCGGCTACGTCGACCTCGCCGCTGAGACCGGCGAGTACTCCTACAACTTCGGTGGCATGGTCGGCTCGCTCGACCACGAGCTGGCCTCGCCCGCGGCGGCGGAGCTGGTCACCGGCGTGGACATCTGGAACATCAACGCGTACGAGCCGGTGGCGAACGAGTACAGCCGCTACAACTACAACGCGTCGATCCTCTACGACGAGACGCCGTTCCGGTCCTCGGACCACGACCCGGCGATCGTCGGGCTCGACCTGGGCGGCTCCGAGCCCGGCTCGGTCGACCTGGACCTCGTTGCCATCAACGACTTCCACGGCCGCATCGACCAGAACACCGTGAACTTCGCGGGCACGGTGGAGCAGATCCGCGCGCAGAACCCTGAGGGCACCGCCTTCGTCTCGGCGGGTGACAACATCGGCGCCTCGCTGTTCGCCTCCGCGCTGCAGCAGGACCAGCCCACCCTCGACGTGCTGAACGCGCTGGGCCTGAAGACCTCCGCGGTCGGCAACCACGAGTTCGACCAGGGCATGGCGGACCTCACCGATCGTGTGGTGCCCGCCTCGGACTTCAGCATCCTCGGCGCGAACGTCTACGACGAGGCGACGGGCGAGCCCGCGCTGCCGGAGTACGACGTCGTGGCGGTGAACGGTGTCGACGTCGGCTTCGTCGGTGTCGTCACGCAGGAGACTCCGACCCTGGTCACGCCAACGGGCATCGAGGGCCTCGAGTTCGGCGACCCGGTCGAGGCGCTCAACCGCGTCACGGACGAGCTGCTCGACGGCGACGCCGCGAACGGCGAGGCGGACGTGGTCGTGGCTCTCGCGCACGACGGCGCCGGTGGGGGCACGCCCGACGGTTCCACGCTGGAGGAGGAGATCGCCGCCGGCGGCCCCTTCGCCGACCTCGTGCAGAACACCGACCCGCGCATCGCGGCCATCTTCACCGGCCACACGCACAAGCAGTACGCATGGGACGCCCCGGTCCCGGGTGCGGCGGGGGAGACCCGTCCGATCATCCAGACCGGCAACTACGGCGAGTTCCTGGGCCACGTCTCCCTCACGGTGGACACGGCGACGTTCGACGTCACCGGCTACACCGCCGAGAACGTGGCGCGCACGACCACCCCGGCCGCCGAGCTGATCGCGACATACCCGGCGGTCGCCGAGGTCGACTCGATCGTCGACGCCGCGCTGGCCGAGGCCCAGGAGATCGGCGCACAGCCGGTCGGCGAGGTGACCGCCGACGTCACGACGGCGTTCGCGGGCGGCTCCTACACGGGCGGCGTCTACACCGGCGGCAACCGGGACGACCGCGCGTCGGAGTCGGCGCTCGGCAACCTGGTGGCGAACTCGCTGCGTGAGTCGCTCGCCGCCGAGGAGCGGGGCGGCGCCGACATCGGCGTCGTGAACCCGGGCGGCCTGCGCAACGAGCTCTACTTCGGCGAGGACGGCGTCATCACCTACGCCGAGGCCAACGCGGTGCTGCCGTTCGTCAACAACCTGTGGACGACCACCCTCACGGGCGCGCAGCTCGACACGCTGCTCGAGCAGCAGTGGCAGACGGACGCCAACGGCAACCGCCCCTCGCGCCCGTTCCTGGCGTTGGGCCTGTCGGACAACGTCTCGTACACGGCTCGGACGGCGGACCCGAACGCGACGCCGGGCGACAACGTCTCGTCGATCACCATCGACGGCGTGCCCGTCGATCCGGCCGCGGAGTACCGCGTCGGGACGTTCTCTTTCCTGGTCTCGGGGGGCGACAACTTCCGGGCCTTCACCGAGGGTACGGAGAGCCGGGACTCGGGCCTGGTCGACCGTGAGGCTTGGATCTCGTACCTGAAGAGCTCCTCGCCGATCACGCCGAGCTTTGCCCGCACCCGCACGGTCACCCCGGCGCTGCCGGGCACCGTCAAGGCCGGCGCCTCGACCGGCGTCAGCCTGTCCGGCCTGGACCTGACCTCGCTCGGTTCCCCGCAGAACACCGCCGTCGAGACCTTCCTGGTCCCGTCGGGCGGCACGGCGGCCGACGGCGTCTCCCTCGGTACCAGCACGGTCACCGGCGGCGCGACGTCGGCGACGGTCACCGTCCCGGCAGGCACGGCACCCGGGGCGTACCAGCTCCTGGTGCAGGCATCGCCGTCCGGTACCACGGCTCGGCTGCCGCTGACCGTCGAGGCCGCAGATCCGGTGGAGCCGGAGGCGCCCGCCTGGCGGCCGTTCAAGCTCTACTGGTGGGGCGACCTGGTGACCTACAAGGGCCTGGTCTACGAGGCGACCCGCCCGACGATCCTCCAGATCCCGGGCGTCGGAAAGCGCAGCCCCTGGCAGCTCGTCGGCTAGCCGGCCGGCTTCGCCGAGACAGAACCGCAGCGCACCCGTCGAGGGTGCGCTGCGGTTCTGCTTCGCCAGGGTTCTACCTCGTCACAGTTCTACGTCGGCACTCCGGGCGGCGCGTACCCTGGTTTCGTGAGTGAAACCCAGGCACCGAGCGACTCCGCCGACGACGTGGAGGTGCGCGACGTCATCGACCCGGCCAGCGTCCGCCGGGCTCCGCGCTACAAGGCGTTCTTCTGGACCGGCGCGCTGATCGGGATAGTCCTCGGGCTGGGCCTGTCCCTCTACCTGGTGAACTCGCCCTCCGGCGCGTCCATGATGAAGCCCGGCGTGTACGTCACGGTGCTGACGGCCTTTGTCACGATGGTGACGACGCTGCTGGCCGGCCTGTTCGCCGTGATCGCCGACCGCCGGAGCCTGCGCGGCCGCTGACCCTGCGGGCCCTGACACAGAGGTCACAGGTCGGGCAGACGACTTCGATCCGACCGCATGGGATACTCGGGGCATGCCTCTGCGCGGAGATGGCCGACTCAACCACGACCTCATGCCCGGCGAGAAGGGCCCCCAGGACGCATGCGGCGTCTTCGGGGTCTGGGCACCCGGCGAGGAGGTCGCCAAGCTCGCGTACTTCGGTCTGTACGCCCTGCAGCACCGCGGACAGGAGTCCGCGGGTATCGCCACCAGCAACGGTGAGCAGATCCTCGTCTACAAGGACATGGGACTCGTCTCCCAGGTCTTCGACGAGACAGCCCTGAACGCCCTGACCGGCCACATCGCCGTCGGGCACTGCCGTTACTCCACCACTGGTGGTGTGACCTGGGAGAACGCCCAGCCCACGCTCGGCGCGACGGCGTCAGGCACGGTGGCCCTCGGCCACAACGGCAACCTGACCAACTCGGCGGACCTCGTCAACCTCGTGGCCGAGCGCTACGGCGCGCAGCGCCGGGGCGAGCTCGCCCGCGGCAACACGACCGACACCGCGCTCATCACCGCGCTGTTCGCAGGAGACGCGGACCGCACCCTCGAGGCCACGGCGCTGGAGGTGCTCCCGCGTCTGCGCGGTGCCTTCTCCCTCGTCTTCATGGACGAGAACACCCTGTACGCGGCGCGTGACCCGCAGGGTGTGCGCCCGCTGGTCCTCGGTCGCCTCGACCGCGGCTGGGTGGTCGCCAGCGAGACCCCTGCCCTGGACATCGTGGGTGCGTCCTACGTGCGCGACGTCGAGCCGGGCGAGCTGATCTGCATCGACGCCGACGGCATGCGCTCCGAGCGCTTCGCCGAGGTCGAGCGGGCCGCCTGCGTCTTCGAGTACGTCTACCTGGCCCGTCCCGACAACACCATCAACGGCCGCTCGGTGCACGCCGCGCGCGTCGAGATGGGCCGCCAGCTGGCGCGCGAGCACCCCGTGGACGCCGACCTCGTCATCCCGACACCGGAGTCCGGCACGCCGGCCGCCGTCGGCTACGCGGCGGAGTCCGGTATCCCGTTCGGGCAGGGCCTCACGAAGAATGCCTACGTGGGCCGCACGTTCATCCAGCCGTCCGACACGCTGCGGCAGCTCGGCATCCGCCTGAAGCTCAACCCGCTGCGCGAGGTCATCAAGGGCAAGCGCCTCGTGGTCGTGGACGACTCGATCGTGCGCGGCAACACCCAGCGGGCCCTGATCCGCATGCTGCGGGAGGCGGGCGCCGCCGAGGTGCACGTGCGCATCTCGTCGCCGCCGGTGAAGTGGCCCTGCTTCTACGGCATCGACTTCGCGTCGCGCGCGGAGCTGATCGCGAACGGTCTGGGGGTCGACGAGATCGGGCAGTCGCTCGGCGCCGACAGCCTCGGCTACATCACGACCGAGGGCATGATCGCCGCGACCGAGCAGCCCAGCTCGCAGCTCTGCGCCGCGTGCTTCACCGGCAAGTACCCGATCGAGCTGCCCCCGGACGACCAGCTCGGCAAGCACCTGCTCGAGCAGGCGGAGCTGCCGCTCGGCCCGCCCGAGGACGGGCTCAAGCAGCTCGCCGTGAGCAGGGGCGGTTCGACCGCGCTCGAGCACCCGTGACCACACCGCTTCACCAGCAACACCGCTTCACCCGCCCCGACCACTCTCATGGAGCACCAGTGACATCCGAAGGCCTGACGTACGCCGCCGCCGGCGTCGACACCGAGGCGGGCGACAAGGCCGTCGAGCTCATGAAGGACGCCGTGCGCCGCACGCAGGGCCCGGCCGTGCTCGGCGGCGTGGGCGGCTTCGCCGGCCTCTACGACCTGTCGGCGTTCAAGGGGTACCGCGCACCTCTGCTGGCGACGTCCACCGACGGCGTCGGCACCAAGGTCGCGATCGCGCAGGCGATGGACAAGCACGACACCATCGGGTTCGACCTGGTGGGCATGGTCGTGGACGACATCGTCGTGATCGGCGCCAAGCCTTTGTTCATGACCGACTACATCGCGACGGGCAAGGTGGTGCCGGAGCGGATCGCGGACATCGTCCGTGGCATCGCGCAGGCCTGCGAGGTGGCCGACACCGCGCTGGTCGGCGGCGAGACCGCCGAGCACCCCGGCCTCCTGAAGCCCGACGAGTACGACGTCGCGGGGGCCGCCACCGGCATCGTGGAGGCCGACAAGGTCCTCGGCCCGGACCGGGTCCAGCCCGGCGACGTGCTGATCGGCATGGCGTCCAGCGGTCTGCACTCCAACGGGTACTCCCTGGTGCGCGCGGTGATCAAGCACGCGGGCTGGTCCCTGGACCGGCACGTGGACGATCTGGGCCGGGCACTGGGCGAGGAGCTTCTGGAGCCGACGCGCGTCTATGCGACCGACTGCCTGGCCCTTGCCGCGGACGAGGCAGCACAGGTCCACGCGTTCACGCACGTGACCGGCGGCGGCCTTGCCGCGAACCTGGCGCGCGTGCTGCCCGCAGGACTGGTCGCTACGGTCGACCGCGCGTCCTGGGACGTGCCGGCGGTGTTCCGCATGGTGCGCGATCTCGGTGGCGTACCGAACCGCGACCTGGAGAACACCCTCAACCTGGGCGTAGGCATGGTGGCGGTGGTGGGCGCTGACGGCGCCGCCGCGGCCCTCTCCCGCCTGTCCACGCTGGGCGTGCCCGCGTGGACGCTCGGGAGCGTCGAGACCCTGGATGCCTCTGCGGCGCAGGAAGACCTGGTCGCAGGGACAAAGGGTGTGTCCGGCGGCGCTGTCAGGCTCGTGAACGACTACCGCTGATGATGCGGAGCCGAGACCTGCTCGAGGACTGAACGCGGTGCCGGCGCTAAGGCGCCGGCACCTTTAACGCGCGTTGCCGTCCTGCTCTAGCCAGTCGGAGTACCTATTGTCGTACTCCTCGTCCTCCGGGGCGTCCCACCGCGACTGTGTCGCAGTCGCAACATCCGTGCGGGAGCTTCCGCTGAGCTCCTGCTCGAGGGCGTGATAATTGGTGTCCGGGCTGTAGTACTTCAGCTCGCGAGCAACCTTGGTCTGCTTAGCCTTCTGACGGCCGCGGCCCATGGCTCCGACCCCCCTCAACGTAGGAGCGGGGCGGCACCGTGCATGGACGTGCGGCCCCGTAGCGTTTCGTCTGTCCAGGTTCCAACGTTACATGCTGGTACGGCGTTTCTTCCAGTCCGTGGACGTGATTCGTCCGATCGCCTGATGTGACATTCGGATCACCCTGTCCCACAGGCCCCGCTCGGGTACGACCCGCTCCTTGACGGATGCATGTCCAACACCAGACCGACACGTTGCTGTGGCCCCTCGTTGGTCAGTACCCGTTTCACCTACCGGCGGATTCCCGCTCGCAGCACCGGCATGCCTTTCCCTGACGCTTTGCCGACTCCTGGCCGACGTGCGGTTGTCGACCGGTCTCACCCCTGCGACCGGGCGTACGCGGCGACGAGGTGCGGGCGGATAGTGCCATTGGCGTGTCGCACGTGTCCGAGACACGCCCGAAACGGGCGCGCGTGGCGAGGCCTGGAGAAAGTGAGGAAATAAACCGCTCCCCCAAGTCGCCTAAATCCCGTTTGCTGCTAACAATGGTGCAAGAGCGGGTGTCGTCAACCGCCTGGTACGGCCAGGCCGACACCGTTCCGGAGGAGGTGCGGGGATGTCCATCCACGGAGAATCCGAGGTCCTGCTCACGCCCGCCGAGGTAGCGAGCTTGTTCCGTGTTGACCCCAAGACAGTAACGCGTTGGGCAAAAGCGGGAAAGCTCTCGTCGATCCGGACACTTGGCGGTCACCGCCGCTACAAGGAGTCCGAGGTACGGGCGCTGCTCGGTGCGGCAGCGGACAGCTCGGGCGACTCTGACAACTAGTCAGGCGTCGTTGACGGATTGGTCGGCAAGCAGAACGAAGGCGCGCCGGGTGCTGCCCCCCAGCTCAGCCCCGCGCGCGCCTGAGTACAGCGGTCACGGCAACTGCCGTGCCGAGGACTACCAGACCTAGCGTGGCTCCTATCAGGAGCTTGGCGTTGCGGGCCCGGCGCGGATCTTGCGCCGGGCCGTTCTTGTTGCCGAACGCGCCTGTGGCCATCGCGCCGGCGTCACTGGCGGCCTGCTTGGCCTCGCGCGCGATGCGGGAGGCCTGATAGCCGGGGCTCAGACGGGTGGTCAGCTCGTCGATCGCCGCAGCGAGCTCCGCACGGGTACGGAGAACCTCGGCCTCGAGCTCATGGCTGCTGGGCGGCGGTGTTGTCGGAGTGCTCATCGGTGCATCCCCTCCTTGATCGACGCGATATCGTCCTTCACCCGCTGGACGCTCTCCGGCGGGGTGGTGCCCTTCTTCAGGAGCTGCACGCCCACCAGTGCCAGGACGGCCGTGACGAGCAGCATGAAGCCGCCTATGGCGAGCGCGGACAGCCAGAGCGGCCACACGGTCCCCAGGCCGTACACGGCGGCCAGGAGCAGCACGCCCACGGTGTAGACGAGGATCAGCAGCGCGAAGACCAGCAGTCCGATACCGATGCCGGACTTCTTCGCCTTCTCGGCCAGCTCTGCCTTGGCGAGCGCGATCTCCGCGCGTACGAGCCGGGACGCCTGGTCGGAGATCTGCTCGACGAGCTTCCCCAGCGACGCGGGCCGCTCGGGTTCCGGCGTACCTGTCGGGGCGCTGCCTGCTGCCCCTGTCTGGCTGTCGATCTTCACGTTCTCGATCATCTGCCCTCCCGTGCCGCCGTTTTCGTAACTGCGCCGCTGAAGACAACTCAACAGGTCAAGTGCGCATGGGGCAATTCCTGGCGCGGCGTGGCTCCGAGGAAAAGGGATGAAGGGAACCATGCGCGAATGGACATTTCCTGAAAGGAATTGCCTTGGAGTTGTCTGAGGACGGCCACCACTTCTGTGGAGTGTCGGTGAGCCCTGGCGCCCACGTCAGCCGCGGAAACGCCGATGGGCCGCACTTCCGAAGAAGTGCGGCCCATCGAGATCGCTGGATCCTGCGATCCTTTGGCTGTGGCTCCGACCGGCGTCGATCCGGTGACCTTTCGATTTTCAGTCGAACGCTCTACCAACTGAGCTACAGAGCCCTAGCGCGAACGCCCGGATAGTCGAGACAACCGACAACCCGGGCGTACCTCGCGCGACCCTGACGGGACTTGAACCCGCGACCTCCGCCGTGACAGGGCGGCGCGCTAACCAGCTGCGCTACAGGGCCTTGGATGCTTACCCGCATCCGGGGGGCTCTTTCCGAACCGTGAGAACCCTAACCCATCCCGGGCCCGAACCTGAAATCAGATTCGGACTCCGGCAGGATGACTTGCCTCACAACGTTCGAAACGTGGCTCTGACGAGCCCCTTCGTACCCCCAACGGGATTCGAACCCGTGCTACCGCCGTGAAAGGGCGGGGTCCTAGGCCGCTAGACGATGGGGGCTGGGACCTGGCAAGTCTACAGTCGGTCGGCGGTCTCGCTGCACCATCCACCACATGGTCTCGAACTGCCTCCTGTCAGGGATGATGGGTGCGTGGTGGAGATGACGCGAGAGGACTTCGAGGCAGCGGTCAGCGAGGGGCTTGACCTCGTTCCGCCGGATCTCGCGGCGCAGATGGACAACGTGGTGGTGCTCGTCGAGGACGACGCGCCCGCCGACGATCCGGACCTGCTGGGGCTCTACGAGGGTGTGCCGCTCACGGAACGCGACCACATGTGGGCCGCCGGCGCGCTCCCTGACCGCATCACCATCTTCCGTAACCCGACGCTCGCGTTCTGCGAGACGCGCGAGGACGTCGTCGAGGAGGTGGCGGTGACGGTGGTCCACGAGATCGCCCACCACTTCGGGATCGACGACGAACGGCTCCACGAGCTCGGCTGGGCATGACGAAGCCGGCCCCGACAGAGCCGGCTCCGACAGGAGCCGAGCTTCGCGGGGCCGGCTTCGTGGCGCTGACCGGTGCGCAGGGGACATAGCGCACCGGTCAGCGCGCACCGGTCAGTACGAGGTGCCGTACTCCCAGTGCCAGGCCTCCGGCTTGCTGCCGCCCGCCTGGGCCCAGGCGGGGTGCGTCCAGCCGTACCTGCCGGCGTTCGCGACCATCCAGGCGTGTTCCGCGGTGCCGAACGACTCGATGCCGCCGGACAGGTCGACCGCCTGCCCCCAACCGTGGTTGGAGGTGCCGGGCACCGCCGCGAGGCCACCCTTCGACGCTGCCACCGACAGCTGCTCCGCGTAGGAGCGGTATCCGTCGGTCACGTCCAGGTTCCGGCCGAATGCCGCCCGGAAGGCGCTGTTCAGGTTCTCGAGCTCCGCTGCGGCGTCGCACCGCAGCAGCTGGTCCGGTGCCCAGCCCAGGCCGCAGAGCACGCTCGACGGGATCTGCCCGTTGCCGTAGCTCTGCGCGGCCTCGGCCATCTCCTTCGCCTCGGCGACCCGGGCGGCAGCTGCCGCCCGTGCCTTGGCTGCCGCGCGTTCGGCGGCGCGGGCCGCACGGGCCTCACGCCGCTCCTCGGCGGCCTTCTTCGCGGCGGCGATCTCCTCCGGCGTCGGGCCCGCCTTGACGGACACGACCGCGTCGCCGTCGGCCTTGGTGATGAGCCGCTGGAGCGAAGCCGTCACCTTCTCGATGCGGGTGGCCGACGGCGCCGCCGTGGCGGCGGACGTCCCGGCGCCGGCCGCGGCGTCCGCTTGCCGCGCCGCCGGGGTCAGGTCGACCGGGGCTGCGAGCGGGGTCTCGAGGACGGGGCGCCCGGTGGTCCCCTGCTCGCTGAGCGGTGCGACCCCCGTGAGGGTGCCCGCCAGGTTGGTGGGCTCGGTGGCAGCCGCGCTGGGGGTGGCGTTCGGAGTCGGCTCACCGGCGGCGGGGACGCCCGCCGCACGCTCGGCGAGCGAGGCACGCTCGCCGTCCCGGGAGGCAGCGGGAGCCTGCCGGGTACCGGCGATGCCCGTACCCGAGCCCACGCTCGCCTGCTCCAGCATGGACCGCAGGTTCTGAGCGGCCGCCCGGAGCTGCTTGCGCTCCTTGCGGTCGAGGTCGCCCTCGCGGGTCACGTACTCGGCGTCGGTCAGGACGGCGGTCGCCTTCTCGGAGGCGGACCGCATCGCCGGGTCGGCGACCAGCGCGCTGCCGACGACGACGGGTCCGGCCTGTGCGGCACGCTCGGCGACTGCAGCGCTGCCCGCGGAGCCGACGGCGTCGCCGTCGGTCCCGGTGAGGCTGACCGCCGCCGTGGTGGTCAGGGCGACCGAGGTGAGTGCTGCGGCTATCGCGAAGGACGAGCGGCGCACCATGGGGTGGCCCGATGGCACCACGGCTACCGCATGTGCTCCGCTGGTGCCCGGGCGTCGCGTACGACGGGGAACGAGTGCGTGGTCGCCGCGCGTCAAGGACGATCCTGACACTCGGGGACAGGGACAAGGCGCGCCGTGCGGGGCGCGACGGGGTTCGGCGTCTGGGGCACGCTGAGCTTCCGTTCTGCGGCTGGGCACGCTGACACCGTGAGGGGCTGATCCCTCTGGCGGACGGTGACGGGTGCGCCTGCTGCTGTCTGGCCACGGCGCGCGACGGGTCGCGGAGGTCATGGCTGTCGCCGCGTGGAACCGGGCCGGGAGGCCCAGGGGGTTGGTTCCATGCGGCGACATTCAATGCTGGACGACCGTCCAAGAGTTATGGAACCCCCTCCGCGGAGGCGTGCCTCACAAAAACTGGGCGCAGATGGTGGCGCGACCGTGAAGGGCCGACAACCTGGGGTGTGCGCGCTCACATTGAAGGGCGCAGGGGCATGCGTGACACTTCGAGCATGGCCCATCACGACCAGGCCGCGAACGGATCCGTGCCCACCCCCGCCGGACAACCCGTCACCGTGTCCATCCACCGCATCGTCAACCCCGACCACATCCCCGAGGTCACCCGCTGGGTGCAGTCGGGCGTCAACCTCGCCAACCGCTGGGACGGCTTCCTCGGCTCGGGCTGGATCCGCGCCGCAGAGGGCTCCCGCGACTGGCACATGCTCTACCGCTTCGCCGACGCCGACCGGCTCGCCGCCTGGGAGCAGTCCGCCGAACGCCGGGACTGGCTGGCGCAGGGCACCGGCCTCGTCGAGGAGCTGCGCTACCAGCAGCGGACGGGCATCGAGGGCTGGTTCGAGGACCCGACGCGCGTCGACGAGCCGGCCGACGTCGCAGCCGTCGTCGTGCCGCCCCGGTGGAAGCAGGCGACGAGCATCTGGCTCGGCTTCTTCCCGGTGAACCTGCTCTTCACCGCCCTGTTCACCTACCTGGTGCCCGGGTGGGACGACGTCGCGCTGGTGCTCAAGGTGCTGATCTCGACGCTGATCCTGACGCCGATCATGGCGTACTGGGTGCTCCCGTGGGTGACCCGCAGCCTGCACGGCTGGCTGCACCGGACCTAGCCCGCACGCCGCACGGGACAGGTCAGGCGGTGCCCGCGACGACCCGCGGCGCCGGGACCCGGCGCCGCCGCAACCGGATCCCGCCCCTGCTCGGCGACGGTGGCGCGGCCTGCTGGTCGTTCCGGCCCGCGAGCCGGCCGGCGAGCCAGCCGGCGAACCGCTCCGGCCGGTCGGTGATGACGGCGTCGACGCCCGCGCCGTCGTCGGTGTCGACGAGCGTGGTCCACGCGGCGGGGTCGTTCGCCGTCCAGGACATGACCCGCAGGCCGGCCGCGTGCAGACGGGACACCAGGCGCGGGCTGCCCGCGACCGTCGCGACCGACGGGTTGCAGGCGACCACACGAAGGCGCTCGCAGAGGCGCAGCAGCCCGGGCGGGTCGAACGAGACGAGCAGGCCGCCCGGCAGG
The DNA here is from genome assembly GCF_040656015.1 of Promicromonospora sp. NPDC050249. Lineage (NCBI taxonomy): Bacteria > Bacillati > Actinomycetota > Actinomycetes > Micrococcales > Promicromonosporaceae > Promicromonospora > Promicromonospora sp. NPDC050249. The sequence continues at coordinate 219,137 of NZ_JBFAKY010000005.1, forward strand.
TGCGGCGCGACGTCACGCACCGTGGCCACGGTGCCCGGCCAGAAGCTCTGGACGAGCACGCGGTGGTCGAACCCGGCGTCGGCGATCGTGGCGGTGACCCGCTCGACCTGTTCAGCGGTCCACGAGCCCTTGAGCTCCAGCAGCAGGTCCGTGTCCGGGTGCCGCACGAGCACGCCCAGCACGTCGGCGAGCGTGGGCACGCGCTGTCCCCTGAACGCGGGGGAGAAGCGTGCGCCGGCGTCGAGCCCGAGCACCTCGTCCGAGGTCAGGGCGGAGACCTTGCCCGTGCCGTCGGTGGTGGCGTCGACGGTCTCGTCGTGGATCACGGCGCCCACGCCGTCGGCGGTGGGCTGGAGATCGATCTCGACGGCGTCCGCACCCGCGCGGCACGCGGCCTCGACCGCTGCGAGCGTGTTCTGCGGCGCTACCGCGGAGTAGCCACGGTGGGCGATGACTGCGGGACTGGCGACGGCCATGCTGACCTCCGGGTCTGCGGTTCACTCACCACGCTAGGCCGCCCTCGCGCGGCTTCCCAGTGGGAGGCGGGCGAATTCCGGGAGTGTTCCGGGACAGTTCACCGCCCGGCCCTGAGGCCGCCGTGTCGGCCACCCGGGCGAAACCCGCCGGATGCGCGAATTCCCAGCGCCTGGTGGTTTCATGTCCGCCATGGTCCGATCTGTCATCACCGCCCCGGCCGGCTTCCGGGCCCGCGGCGCCCTCGTCGCAGTTGCCACGCTCGTCCTGCTCGCCGGCTGCTCGGCCGGCGGTGATGCCGACGCCGGTGCGAGCGCGTCGCCGTCGGGCAGCACGAGCACGGCACCCTCGGCGAAGCGCGACCCCGATGCGCCGCTGGACGCCAATCAGGCGTGCGCCGCGATGTACGTGGACAACGACAAGACGCTCGAGGAGCGCATCGGCACCGCTCTTGTCGGCGCGAGCGACGGGCTCGACGGCCAGGCGGCCGACCAGATGCACGCGACGGCGATGGAGCTCGGCCGGCTCGAGCCGCGTGTGCCCGAGGAGTTCAGGGGCCCGGTCGAGAAGATCCGGGTGCCGTTCCTGCAGCTGCAGGAGTCGCTCGACCTGGGGGAGGGCGAACAGGTGGAGCTCGACATCGCCTCGACGGTCGAGGGGCTCAAGGAGTACCAGGAGCTCTGCTGACGTCCTCGAAGACACCCTGACCCGGCGTGAGCACCCGGCGGGGGTCGTACTGCTCCTTGGCGCTGCGCACGGCGGGCCAGCGCTCTCCGTAGTGGGTGCGCCAGTCGGCGGGGGTCAGGCGCAGCGCGTTGACCGGATAGCTGGTGCCGCCGACGGCGCGGACCTTGGCATAGAGCGCGTCGTTCTCGGCGATGAGGCGCTCCGCCTCGGCGTCGTCGGGCGGGCTCACCGCGCGGAGCAGCGCGAGCAGGAAGAACACCGGGCCCTCTGGGACCATCACCTGCGGGCGGGTGATCAGCGACCGGGTGGTCGGGTAGAGCAGGGCGACGCCGCCGGCGTCGGCGGGGGTGAGGGTGGTCAGGAGCTCCGTGACGACGTCGTCCGTCGCCGCGTCCGGGACGAGCACGTTGAGCCACGGTCCGGGCAGCCGGAGTGCCTCGATCTGCTCGACGGTCTCGTAGATCCGGTTCAGCCATTCGAAGTACGGCAGGTCGGCGACGTCGACGCCGGAGGGGGCGAGACCCGCGAGCAGGGCGTCGTCGTCGGGCGGCTCGCTCGTGAACCAGGCCCCGCCCTCCAGGACGAAGACGAAGCCGTCGTCGTCGGTGGGGACGAGCTGACCCTCCAGGTAGTCGAAGCGGCCGTCGGCCAGAGCCGTACGCTGGGCGGCCGTCAGGTCGGTGACCAGCGGGTATGTCAGCGTGTAGACGCGGGCCATGGCCGGGGCAGGCACGAGCCGGACCGTGGCGCGCACGATGACGGCGAACTGGCCGAGCCCGCCGAGCACCGCGTCGAACAGCTCGCGCTCGTGATCGGCGGAGCAGGTGACGAGCCGGCCGTCGCCCGTGACCACCTCGAGCTCGAACGTGTTGTCCACGAGCAGCCCGAAGTGCTGTGAGGCGCCACCGATCCCGCCGACGCACAGCGTGCCGCCGACCGAGAGGCCGAGGTAGTCGGTGGTGACCGGTGGCGCGACGCCGACGGCCAGCGCCGCGCGGACCAGGTCCAGCCACTGGACGCCGGCGTCGACCACCGCCCGGTCGGGCGTGATCTCGTGGATCGTGGCGAGCGTGCGGGAGTCGATGACGATGCCGCAGTCGGCCTGCGCCTGGCCGAACGTCGAGTGGCCCTGCCCGCGCACGGCGACCGTGAGTCCGTGCTCGTTCGCGAAGCGCACCACGGTGACGACGTCGCTGACCGAACCCGGCCGCAGCACCGCACGCGGGCGCCGGTGGACCAGGTGCCCGTAGTCGGTGGCCGCCTCGGTGAGGGACGCGTCGTCCGTGACGAGCTCGCCGTCGAGGGGAGGACTCGGGACCGCCCCGGTGTTCTCCGGGAAGCTGGTGAGCCACTGTGACGTCATCGGATCGAACGCGACGACGGCAGCGCCTGCCAGAGTTGTGCGGCGGTCGAGCTGTGTCATGAGAGCCCCTCAGCGTCGGGTGGGCGACCACGGTACCGGTCGCGGAGCGCACGGTGGTGCGCATTCCGTGGACGAATTCCGTGGACGACCTGTCACGACAGGCCCGCGAGCCGGTACACGACGAGGCTGCCGGCGACCGCGACGTTCAGGCTCGCACCCCAGCCGGTCATCGGGATCTCGACACACTCGTCGACGTCCGCGAGCACGTCGTCCGGCACCCCCTGGTGCTCGTGCCCGAGCAGAAGGACCGTGGGGTTCCGGGCGGGTTCGAGGCGCGGCAGGGGCGTCGCGCCGTCGGCCAGCTCCACGGCGACGAGCCGGAAGCCACCGTCCCGCTGCTCGTCGAGCCAGCGTTCCTTCGACGGCGCCACCCAGTGGATGCAGGGTCGCCGCCCGCGCAGCGTGTCGCCCCTGGCCAGCGCTTCCTTGTAATGGGGCGTGCGGGGGACTGCCAGGCAGGCGCCGACGGCGTCGCACGTGCGCAGCAGGGTCCCGAGGTTCGCTTCGTATGCGACCCAGAGCGGAGCGACGACGAGATGGCCCCAGCAGCCGTGCTGCCTGGTGCGTCGTCGTCGGCGGAGCTCGGTCGGCTTCGACTTGGACCCGCTCACCCGATGGTGGCGGTGTCTCCCGGACGAATGAACATGAGGGGGTGCCTTTCAGCGGCGGCACCGGTCCATCGACAGCGGCAAAGGATTCGCCGCGGGATCGCTGACGCTACACCGCGGGAGCGGCGCTGACCAGGCGCGCGAGCTGGGCGGTGGTCGAGCCCCAGCCCTCGGCGAAGCCCAGCTCGGCGTGGCGGGCGCGGTCGGCCGGATCGCCGTGGCGCACGGTGACCCGGTAGTCGGTGCCGTCCGGGTGGTCCCGCAGCACGACCTCCGCTGTCATCGGGACCGGCGCCGGGCTCGTCGGGCGCCACTCGCTGGTGATCGCGTTGGTGAAGACCAGGCGCTCGTACTCGTCGACGGCCAGGAAGCAGGCGTCCAGGTGGGGCACGAACGCCTCGCCGTCGTCGCTCATCAGCGTGACGAAGCCACCCCCTGCGCGGACGTCGAGGCGCTCGACGCGGCACCGGGTAGGGGCGGGGATCCACCACTGCGCCAGCTTGGCGGGCTGGGTCCAGGCGTCCCACACCTGCTTGCGGGGCGCGCGGATGATGCGGTCGATGCTGAGATCGAGCTCGGGGTTCATGCGTTCTCCTCGGTGACGAACTGCTCCAGGCGGTCGGTGCGGCCTGTCCAGATCCTGCGTTGCTCGGCGAGCCAGTCCTCGACGAGCGCGAACTGCTCCTTGTTGAGCTCGCAGGTGCGCACCCGGCCTGACTTCGCGGTGCGGATCAGGCCGTTCGACTCGAGCACCCGCACGTGCTTCATGAACGACGGCAACGTCATCGGGGCGTCCTTGGCGAGATCGCCGACGCTCGCGGGCCCGCGGCCGAGCCGCCGGACCACCGCGCGCCTGGTCGGGTCCGCGAGGGCCACGAAGACGCCGTCGAGCACTGCTGAATGCTGAGCCATGTGGCTAAGTATTAGCGCAGTGAGACACTTAGCGCAATGGCTAAGTGTTGCCAGGGCGGCCCGGTGATCACGGCGCTCGCGGAGGCCTTGCAGGGCGGAAGGTAGTGCGCGGACCATTCGGCCGGTGAGGGCACTACGACGGTGGGCCCCCCGGGGATCGAACCCGGAACCCGCGGATTAAAAGTCCGCTGCTCTGCCAATTGAGCTAGAGGCCCGCATGCCCGGCATCCGGGCGCGCGAGTAGAAAGCCTACCGGTCAGGTGCGGTGAGGTCGTAGACACGGCCGAGCGGGGCACCGTACGTCTTCGCGTGGCGTCTGTCACCCGCTGTCTCACTCACCGGGAGATTTCACCCTAAATGCGTCTCACGCTTGCGCTGTGCCGGTGGGCTTGGTTCGGTGGACGAGACCGCGGAGAACCAATCTGAGGAGCTCAACGTGCTCACCGTGACTGACAATGCCCGTACGGCCGTCCAGGACCTCGCTCAGCAGGCTGGTGTGCCGGTCGAGGGCGGACTGCGCATCGCGCAGGCGTCCGGCCAGCCCGGCAACTTCGAGCTCGCGCTGGTTCCGGCCCCGCAGCCCGACGACCAGGTCGTCGACGCCTCGGGTGCCACCAACGTGTTCGTCGAGGCGGAGGCTGCTCCTGCCCTGGACACACTGACGCTGGACACCGACCCGGGTGCTGAGGGTCCGGGATTCGTGCTCACGCCCACGCCGTGATCCCTGGCGCCCCTGACCGGGCGCCAACCCAAGCAAGTTGAAGTCCGCTTGTACCAAGCGATGAGGCCCGGAACTCAAGTGAGTTCCGGGCCTCATCGCTTGGTACAGCGGACCTTCTTGCGGTCGACAGCTCGTCAGAGCGCGACCCCGAGGATCCACGCGCCGCCGAGCGCCAGCGCGCCCAGGGTGACGAGCAGGAACATCGCCACCCAGAACAGCCCGCCGACGCCGGTCAGGCGAGCGAGCATGTCGGCGTCCGACGTCCGGGCCTGACCGCGGGAGCGCTGGATCTGGAGCTCGAACACCGGGCGTACCGCGCCGAGCAGGAGGAACCACGTCACCGCGTAGGCGACGGCGCTCTGCACCTCGGGCTCCAGGAACCAGGTCACGAAGACGAGCGCGGTGCCGCTGACGAGGATCGACCAGAGGCCGAACCAGTTACGGATCTGCAGGAGCAGCAGCGCGAGGAGTGCGACGAGCAGCCACAGCAGCCCGACGGCGTAGCCGAGCTTGAGGAGCCACGCGGCCCCGAGGCCGATGAGGCCGGGCCCCACGTAGCCGGCGAAGGCGGTGATGACCATGCCAGGGCCGCGGGGCTTGCCACGCGACACGGTCAGGCCGGAGGTGTCGGAGTGCAGCCGGATGCCTTCGAGCTTGCGGCCCGTGAGCAGGGCGCCGAGGCCGTGCGACGCCTCGTGGGCGATGGTGATGACGTGCCGCGTCACGTGCCACAGCGGCCGGTACAGGACGACGATCAGAGCGACCGCGCACATGCCGAGCACCATCAGGTTCGACGGCGGGTCCACCGGGGTGACCGCGTTGGTCCAGATGGTGCCGAGCACGTCGCCGATGGCGGCGAACGGTCCGGCCGAGCTGGTCGCTGCGGGAATCATGCGCCACATAGAACCACACAGAACGTGACGTTCGCCGCAGCCATCGGTCACGAGGACGTGAGATAGTGGGTGGTCGTGGGCGGCTCCATCCGCCCGACGTCGTGGCCCCGGCCCGGGTTAGCACCCCGCCGCCCGGTGTGAGAGCACGGCGGACAACCGGCGCGATCCGCGCCGCCACCGAGCCCGAGAGGCCCATCTCCTTTGACTACGTTTGCCGACCTCGGTCTGCCCGCGCCCATCCTGCGCGTACTGACAGACCGCGGCATCACTTCGCCGTTCCCCATTCAGACGGCATCCCTGCCGGACTCCCTCGCCGGCCGCGACGTGCTCGGCCGCGGCCGCACCGGCTCCGGCAAGACCCTCGCGTTCGCACTGCCGGTCGTGACGCGTCTCGCGACGTCCGGCGCTCGTTCGGCCGCCGCGGGACAGACACGTCGCGCGTCGGGCCGCCCCCGCGCACTGATCCTGGCCCCCACGCGTGAGCTCGCGAACCAGATCGACGAGTCGATCGCGCCGCTGGCGCAGGCCCTGGGTCTGAAGACCACCACGATCTTCGGCGGCGTGGCGCAGTCGCGCCAGGTCACCGCGCTCAACGCCGGCGTCGACATCGTCATCGCCTGCCCCGGCCGGCTCGAGGACCTGCTCGGCCAGCGGCACCTCACGCTCGAGGACGTCGAGATCACCGTGCTCGACGAGGCCGACCACATGGCCGACCTCGGGTTCCTGCCCGGCGTGAAGCGCATCCTGGACCGGACGTCCGCGAAGACCCAGCGCCTGCTGTTCTCGGCCACGCTGGACAACGGCGTGGACGTGCTGGTCAAGCGCTACCTGAACCAGCCGGTCACCCACTCCGTGGACGACGCCGCCGCGCCGCCCCCGCAGATGACGCACCACATCCTCGCCGTCGCCGACAAGGACGTGAAGAAGAACGTGGTGCACCAGCTCGCGCAGGGCACCGGCCGCCGCGTCCTCTTCATGCGGACCAAGCACCAGGCCAAGAAGCTCGCCAAGCAGCTCACCGCCGCGGGCGTGCCCGCCGTCGACCTGCACGGCAACCTCGGCCAGGGCGCGCGTGAGCGCAACCTCGCCGCGTTCTCGTCCGGCGAGGTCCGGGTGCTCGTCGCGACCGACATCGCCGCGCGTGGCATCCACGTGGACGACGTCGAGCTCGTGGTGCACGTCGACCCGCCCGCCGAGCACAAGGCGTACCTCCACCGCTCAGGGCGGACGGCGCGTGCCGGCTCCGGCGGCGACGTCGTGACCATCATGCTGCCCGAGGAGCGCGGCGACGTGCGTGACCTGACCCGCAAGGCGAAGATCACCGCCCGCCCGCAGGACGTCCGTCCCGGCGACGCGACGGTGACCAGCCTGGTCGGCGAGGTCGCGCCGTACGTCGAGTACGTGCCGCCGGCCCCGCAGCCGGTCCGCCAGAGCCAGCCGCGCAAGCAGGGTGGGCGTTCCCGCTCCGGCGCACAGGGCACCGGTCAGACCGGTGGTCAGGGTGCCGGGCAGGGCGGCGGCCGGCAGAGCCAGCCGCGCAGCCAGGGTGCCGGCCAGTCGACCGGCCAGCGCAGTGCGGGCCGTCCGGCGTCGGGCGGCGGACGGACCGCAGCCGACCACTTCCCGCGGACGGACGCCGCGGGTGCTCCCCGCCGTCGTCGGCGTGGCGGTCGTGGCCGCGGGGCGAGCACCCCGAACGCCTGACCTCAGCACCGCGAAGTAGAGCGTGTGTCTGGTCTCCACCGGGTAACCACCAGGGGAGACCAGGCACACGCTCTCTTTCGTGGTCAGGTGGGAACAGTGAGTACCAGCCCGGAGTTGCACAGCGCGGAGGTGTCGAGATGACTTACAAGATTTCGAAGTCCGACCAGGAGTGGCGCGAGCAGCTCTCGTCCCAGGAGTACGCGGTGCTGCGCCAGGCGGGCACCGAGCGAGCGTGGACGGGCGAGCTGCTCGACGAGAAGCGCACGGGTGTCTACCGGTGTCGCGCGTGTGACGCCGAGCTGTTCCGCTCGGACACCAAGTTCGACTCGCACTGCGGCTGGCCGTCGTTCTACAGCCCGCTCGCGGGGGACTCGGTCGAGCTGATCGAGGACCGTTCGCTCGGCATGGTCCGCACCGAGGTGCGCTGCGCCACGTGCGGCTCTCACCTGGGGCACGTCTTCGACGACGCGCCGCAGACGCCGACCGGCGACCGGTTCTGCATGAACTCGGTGAGCCTCACGTTCGAGGAGAGCTGACCACCGGCGGACCGGTCAGTGGCTCTGCTTCCACGCGACGATGTCCGCCGAGTAACGGTTGAGGAGCCTGGCCAGCTGGCTGACCTCTTCGGTCTCCCAGGTGGCCAGCGCCCCCTCCAGCATCGCCACCCGGCTGGAGCGCGCCCGGTCCAGCCGGGCGGCGCCGTCGGGCGTGAGGGTGATGCGCTGTCCGCGGCTGTCGTCCGGGTCGACGGTGCGTTCGACGAGGCCGAGCTCAGCCAGGCGGCTGAGCTGCCGCGACACGGTGGCACGGCCGACACCGAAGAAGGTGGCGAGGTCGGAGCCCCGCGCGCCCGGCCGTTCGGCGACGTGTGCCAGGAGCGGGTACGCGCTGGCATCCAGCTCGGGATGGACCCGGCGCGCGATCGACGTCCCTGAGGACTGGGCGCGGCGGATCAGCAGCCGGATCTCCCGCTCCAGGCCCTCGAACGGTCCCAGGTCGGTCCCGTCCTCAGCGACCGTGCCGTCGACGACCGCGTCGTCGGCATCCTTGCCGGCGGCGACCTGGTCGTCGGGAGCGTCCGCGCTGGACCTGTCTTCACTCGGGAACATTCGCCAATGATGACGTGTCAGGCCCTCGGAGCACAGTCCATGGGCCCGAAATCCCCCGATGCGGCGCTCCGTCGGTCGAGCCTGACGAGACCTGGGTCTCGTCAGGCTCGACCAACGGGCGGGCCCAGCCGTCCCGGTCGGTCAGCTCGCGGCCGGTTCCAGGTCCTTCAGCTGGTCGATGCCCGAGCGGTGGCCCAGCGGGACCTCCTTGATGAGGGAGACGCAGAGCAGCGCGATCAGGGCCAGCGGCACGGCGGCGAGGAAGATGTCCGCGATGCCGTTCGCGTAGGCCTTCTCGACGACCTCCACCAGGATGTGCGGCAGTGTCGCGAGGTCAGGGAGGGTGCCGCCCCCGGAGGCGAGCGCCGACGGGTCGATGCTCTGCTTCGCGAGCTCCGGGGCGATCTCGGTGATGCCGTCCTGCAGGCTGGTCTTCACGCTGTGCCCCAGGATCGCGCCGAGCGCCGAGACGCCGATGGCGCCGCCCAGCGAGCGGAAGAACGTGACGGTGGACGTACCCGATCCCGAGTCCTTGATGTGCAGCGTGTTCTGCGTGGCCAGCACCATGTTCTGCATGAGCATGCCGACGCCTGCGCCGAGCACGAACAGGTAGATCGACACCAGCACGAACGACGTGTGGTAATCGAGCGTCGACAGGAGCAGCAGGCCGCCCGTCAGGAGCACGCCGCCTGCGACCATGTACGGCTTGTACCGGCCGGTCTTGGAGATGAGCTGCCCGCTCACGGTGGAAGACAGGAACAGGCCGACGACCATCGGGATCGTGTACAGGCCCGACTCCGTGGGCGTCATGCCGCGCGAGAGCTGCATGTACTGGCTGAGGAACACCGACGAGCCGAACATCGCGACACCCACGGCGACCGAGCCGATGACGGCGAGGACTAGCGTGCGGTTCTTGAACAGGTACATCGGGATGAGCGGGTTCTTGACCCTCAGTTCCACGAGCACGGCGACCGCGAGGACTGCGAGCGAGCCGCCGACCATGGCAGCCGTCTGCCAGGACACCCAGTCGAACTCGGTGCCCGCGAAGGTGATCCACAGGAGCAGCGTGGCGATGCCGACCGAGATCAGCGTGGCGCCGATGACGTCGATCCGCGCCGAGCCGCGGGGCCGCTTGGGGAGCTTGAGCGTCATCTGGAGCACGATGATCGAGGCCACCGCGAACGGCAGGCCCACGAAGAAGTTCCAACGCCAGCTGATGGCGTCGGTGAGGAAGCCGCCGAGGATCGGGCCGCCGACCATGCCGATACCCATGATCGAGCCCATGAGGCCCATGTACCGGCCGCGCTGCCGCGGGCTGATGATGTCGGCGATGAGCACGGCGGACAGGGACTGCAGCCCGCCGGCGCCGATGCCCTGGAAGGCGCGGAAGGCGATGAGCTGGCCGGTGTCCTGCGCGAACCCGGCGGCGGCCGCGGAGAGCACGGAGATGATCAGCGCGATCTGGATCAGCGTCTTGCGGTTCGTGAGGTCGGCGAGCTTGCCCCAGATCGGGGTGGAGATCGTCGAGGTCAGCAGGGTGGCGGTGACCACCCAGGTGAAGGCCGACTGGTTGCCCTCGAGGTCGGTGATGATCTTCGGCAGCGACGACGAGACCACCGACATCGCCAGGACCGAGACGAACATGCCCAGCAGGATCCCGGACAGGGCCCGGAGGACCTCGCTGTGCGTCATGGCGGGTGGTTCGCCCTGGAGGTGGTCGGGCTCGACCACGGTGGACTGGATGGTGGGGCTGGTCATGCAAACTCCTGCTGGTTCTGGGGTGATCTCCGGTGCGCCGTGTCCGCGCTGATGGTGTCGACGAGGCGGTGCAGCGTGCGGGTCGCCTCGGCGAGGTCTTCGGGCGACCAGGCGGCGAACGCCCGGTCGATCAGGTTCGTGTACTGCTGGCTGGCCTCGGCCGCCAGGGCTCGCCCGGCGTCGGTCAGCTCCACCGTGCGGACCCGGCGGTCCTCGGTGTCGACCGTGCGGACGACGTATCCGGCGTCGGCCAGCGTGCTGACCTGACGGCTCGCGACCGAGAGGTCGACGCGCAGGTGTGCCGCGAGGTCGGTCAGGGAGGTCGGGCCGCACTTGGCGAGCAGGTGCAGCACGGCGACGCCCGCCCGGGGCCAGTCGAGCTCGTGCGCGATCCGTGCCGCCGCTTCCCGCTGGGCGCGCGAGAGGCTCTGCAGCGCGGAGATCAGGGTGACGGCCGGAGCTTCGGTGCCGGACGGCGCGCGGCTGGGTGGGGAAGTCATCGGTGCCTCACGATTGATTGCTTAGAGCAACTATATGAATAATGGTTGCCCAACGCAAGCGTTCTGCGGGCGTCGTTCGGCCAGCCGGTGTGTGACCTGCGTGACATGCCGTCAGAAGGACAGCCCGGGACACGAGAACGGCGCCGTCCCCACCCGTGGTGGGGGACGGCGCCGTCGTCGGTGGTCGGTGTGCCCGGGTCAGGCCTTGGTGCGGCCCTGCTCGACCATGTCCTCGAGCTCCATGCCCTTGGTCTCGGGCACCTTGGTGAGCACGAAGAAGAAGCTCAGCGCCGCGAAGGCCGCGTACATGAGGTACGGCACGCTGGCGCCGAAGGCGGCGAGCATCGGCGGGAACGTCAGGGTGATGGCGAAGTTGGCGATCCACTGCATGGCCGCAGCGACGCCCAGGGCGGCGGCCCGGATGCGGTTGGGGAACATCTCACCGAGCAGCACCCACACGAGGGGCCCCCACGAGGCGCCGAAGAAGACGACGAACGCGTTGGCGCAGATCAGGGCGATGACTCCCCAGGGGCCGCTGAGCGAGATGTCGTCGCCCGAGCCGGTCGCCTGGGTGAACGCGATGGCCATGAGGCCCAGCGACACCGCCATACCGGCGGACCCGATGAGCAGCAGCGGGCGGCGGCCCACCTTGTCGATGAGGGCGATGGCGATGAACGTGACCGCGACGTTGGTGACCGACGTGATGGTGGAGACCAGGAAGGCCTGGCTCTCGTCGAACCCGACGGCCTGCCACAGCGTGCTCGAGTAGTAGAAGATCACGTTGATGCCGACGAACTGCTGGAAGACCGACAGCAGGATGCCCACCCAGACGATCGGCTTGAGGCCCAGGGCGCTGCCCCGGAGCGATGCCTGGTTGGTGTTGGCCTCGTCGACCGCGATGCTGTGGTGGATCTGCGCGAGCCGGTCGTCGACGTCCTCGTCGGGGCCGAGCACGCTGGCCAGGACGGCCCGCGCGTCGTCGTCGCGCCCCTTGGCGGCGAGGTAGCGCGGCGACTCCGGGATGCGCAGCGCGAGGATGCCGTAGACGGCGGCGGGAACCACGGCGACCAGGAACATCCAGCGCCAGGCCTCCCAGCCGAGCCAGAGCACGTTGGCGGCGCCGCCGGCCGACTCGGCAAGGATCTGGTCCGAGAGCAGCGCGGCGAAGATACCGACGGTGATCGCGAGCTGCTGCAGCGAGCCCAGTCGGCCGCGCATGGCTGCGGGCGCGATCTCCGCGATGTACGCGGGCGCGATCACGGACGCGATGCCGATGCCCACGCCGGCCATGAAGCGCCAGACGGCCAGGTCCCACGCGGAGAACGCGATGGCCGACAGGATCGACGACACGAAGAACAGGATCGCGCCGATCACCATGACGTGGGTGCGGCCCCAGCGGTCGGCCAGGCGGCCACCGGCCCACGCCCCGAGCGCGCAGCCGAGCAGGGCGATGGCGACCACGATCCCGGTGACCGACGGGTCCAGGGCGAACTGGCCCTCGATGGCGTTGACCGCTCCGTTGATCACGGAGCTGTCGAAGCCGAACAAGAAGCCGCCCACCGCTGCGGCGAAGGCGAGGGCCGTTGCTTTGCGATGGGCTGATCTGGCGCCGGGAGTCGGGGCCGTGGAGGCGGTGCTCATACGATCGATGCTAGATCTCACCCGGTGTAAGTCGCGCGCGGAGCGTTCCTGACGAGGTCAGGTCAGGTCAGGAACGGGAAGAGCGCCCACGTCGCGAGCGCTGCCACGAGGGCTGCGGCCGGGATGGTGAGGACCCACGCGACGGCGATGTTCTTGGCGACGCCCCAGCGCACGGCGGAGAGCCTGCGGGTGGCACCGACACCCATGATCGCCGACGTGATCGTGTGCGTGGTGGAGACGGGGGCGTGCAGCGCGAACGCGTTGACGTAGAGGACGAGGGCCGAGACCGACTCAGCGACGAAGCCGCGGGCAGGGTCGAGCTCGATGATCCTGCGGCCGAGCGTGCGCATGATCCGCCAGCCGCCCGAGTAGGTGCCTGCGGAGATGGCGGCCGCCGCGGAGAGCTTGACCCACAGGGGGATGCCCTGGTCCACGTTGGCCCAGCCCACGGTCAGCAGGGCCAGGTAGATGACGCCCATCGTCTTTTGCGCGTCCTGCAGGCCGTGGCCGAGCGCCATCGCGGCGGCCGACGCCGTCTGCGCGATCCGGAAGCGACGGTTCGTCCTGGCCGGTGCCGCGTAGCGGAAGATCCACATGACCGCGACCATCACGGCGAAGGCGAGGCCGAAGCCCACCAGCGGCGAGATGATCATGGGCAGGACCACCTTGTCCACGATCGCGGACCAGTAGACGCTCATGCCGCCCGCGATGCCTGCGCCGACGAGTCCGCCGATCAGGGCGTGCGTGGACGACGACGGCAGGCCGAACCACCACGTGATCAGGTTCCACACGATCGCCCCGAGCAGCGCGCACAGCACGACGGCGAGCTCGGCGTGCGTGCCGGCGCCCTCGAGGTTCACGATCGACGTCGCGATCGTCTCCGCGACCTCGGTGCCGAGCAGCGCCCCGGCGAAGTTCATGGCGGCCGCCATGACGAGCGCGACCCGCGGGGTCAGGGCCCGCGTCGACACCGACGTCGCGATGGCGTTGGCGGCGTCGTGGAAGCCGTTGGTGAAGTCGAAGCTCAGGGCGAGCGCCACCACGAGGACGACGAGAGCGACCTCCAACTCAGGACTCCTTGAGGGCGATGGTCTCGACCATGTTCGCGACCTTCTCGAAGCTGTCCGCGGCGTTCTCGAGAACCTCCACGATCTCCTTCAGCTTCATGAGCAGGACCGGGTCGCCGGCGAAGTCGTCGAAGAGCTGGGCGAGCAGCTTGCGGTGCAGCTTGTCCGCCTGGTTCTCGAGGCGGTTCACCTCGACCCAGTAGTCGGCGAGCTTGTCCATCGAGCGCAGGCGTGGCATGGCCTCCGCCGTGAGCTCCGCGCACCGCTGGAGCACCTGGACCTGCTCGGACACGCGGTCGGGCAGACCCTCGACCTTGTACAGGACGATGAGCTCAGCGGCCTCGTCCATCTCGTCCATGCAGTCGTCCAGCGCCGAGGCCAGGCCGGAGATGTCCTCGCGGTCGAACGGCGTGACGAACGTCTGGTTCAGGCGGCGCATGATCGAGTGCGTGGCGTCGTCGGCGAGGTGCTCGACCTCGTGCATCTCGTCGGCGAGCTTCTCCCGTCCCGCCCGGTCCGCGCCGAGCAGCTCCGCCAGGAGGGACGATCCCCGGACCAGATGCTGGGCCAGGTCGGCAAGAAGATCGAAGTACTTGGTATCGCGCGGAGTAAGGCGCACGAGGGCTCCCGTTCTAAGGGCTCTGGAACAGGCTCAGCGTAGAGCGCTTGCCGACTATCGCCAATTTGCAAGGTTGCGCTTTGGTAGCCCGTGACAAAGAGCACAGGTTTGCGGGCACGATTCCGTCGACTGCCCTGTCGGCCGGGAAGGGAAGCTGGAGCGACGCCGAACCGGGAGCGCCTCTCGGCGCGGGGCCGCTCGTAGCGGCTTGAGGTGGAGCCCGGGGCATCCGCAGCCCGGCGTCGCTTGCACCATCCTAATCGCGTGCGGGGATCTGCCAAGGGGGTCTGACGTCACAGCGCTGTGGGCGAACGCCACTTGACAGGCTGGGGGCCTACTCGAGAGAGCCGGTGCGCCACAGGCCTCCGGCCCGCTCCAGCTCCTCCGCCGTGCGCAGCAGGGAGCTCGCGCTGCGGGTCATCCGGGTGGCGCCGGTGGGGTCGGCGACCTCGCGGGAGTCCGCGTCGAACGCGGCCCCGGTCGACAGGATGCGGCAGAACGCGCCGGCCCGTTCGAGGGCGACGGCGAGGTCGCCGGTGAAGACGCCGGAGAGCACCGCGTCGGCGAGGATCTGCAGGTCGCCAGGTTCCGGAGGGCTCGGGACGCCCGCGACGGCCTCCTGGACCGGGGCGGCTTCCACACCGAGCCGATACCGGAGCATGACGGTAGGCATGTCGCGGCGCACCCACTCACGCAGTACGTACAGCCGCCAGAGCGCGCCGGGCAGCGAGACGGCCGCGGCGTCCGCCCACAGGCCCGCCACCGTGTCGAGGCCCTCGGTCTCCACGAGGCGGATGAGCCGTTCCACCACAGCTGGGTCCTCGGTCGTGCGCGCCCGGTCCACCAGCGCGCGTGCGGTCGCGTGCGCCACCTCGTCGCGCATCGCGGGGTCCACCTCCCCCGGAAGCGCGTCGGCGTCCCGGGGGTCCAGCATGGCCGGCCGCCTCGGCGGTCGTTGGTCGCTGCTCATGGTGACCGATAGTGCGCCGAAGTAGCGCGTGTGTCCACCACCATGGTCACCAGACCAG
The DNA here is from genome assembly GCF_040656015.1 of Promicromonospora sp. NPDC050249. NCBI lineage: Bacteria > Bacillati > Actinomycetota > Actinomycetes > Micrococcales > Promicromonosporaceae > Promicromonospora > Promicromonospora sp. NPDC050249. The sequence continues at coordinate 234,281 of NZ_JBFAKY010000005.1, forward strand.
CGGACTCACCTTCTCGGTGGCCACCACCAGGGGTCCTGAGGTGGTGTCGGCGACGTGCGCGACCAGCAGCTCCCCTGGCTCGAGGAACGGGTCGGTCGACGGCAGCCCGCCCGCCACCGCGCGCGAGGCGTGCCTGCCCAGCACGTCGAGCACCGTCGGGAGGACCGGGCGGTGGGTGCAGATGACCGACGACTCGGTGGTCTCCTCCAGGAGGGCGCGCACGGTGGCCGCGACGCGCGACGGCGACCGTTCGTGCTGGGCCTCGGTGAGGTACTCGCTGTAGCTCGGCCGCAGGCCCGCGGCCCGCACGTACGGGTCGATGGTGGTCGCGCACCGCTCCCACCGGGAGCTGATCACGTGCTCGACGCCGTAGGCCGCCAGCACCGGGACCAGCGCTGCCGCCTGGCCGTGCCCGAGCGGGGTGAGCGGGCGGTCCCGCTCCGCGCCGTGCCAGCCGGTGCGTGGCACGGCGCGACCGTGCCGCGCGATGACGAGCGTCCGGGTCTGCAGCACCCCCTCGGCCTCGGCGGCCACCAGGGCGTTCAGCGGGCCCCGGTCCGACGTCCGGGTGAGGCGCTGCTCGGCCTCGTCCACGTCGAACCACTCGGTACGGTCGACCTCGTCCCGGTCGACCGGTGCCAGGGGAGCGCGCGCCGTGAGCGCCGCGCTGTCATGTCCCTTGCGCGCGCGCCGCGACGCCCAGTAGTGCACGCGCTTCACCGTGCCGTCGGGGGTCAGGTACTGGAGGCCCGGCAGGGGCCTGCCGAGCACAATCTCCTTGCCCGTCTCCTCGCCGACCTCACGGATCGCGGCGCCCTGGAAGGACTCCCCGACCTCGAGCTTGCCCTTGGGCCACGACCAGTCGTCGTACCGGGGGCGGTGCACCAGCTGCACCTGGAGCGCGCCGGAGCGACGGCGCCACACGAGCCCCCCGGCGGTCATGACGACCGGGGTGTGCAGACCTGCGGCGGGGGAGGCCGCCGTCGTCGTACCGGTGCCCACGACCGACCGCCGTCCCGTCACCGGACGGGCTCGAGCCGACGGCGCTGCCGCTGGATCAGGACCGCCTGCAGGTCACGGAGGCCGTTGCTCTCCGCGCCCGCGTTCGGCCGTTCCCAGCTGCCGTCGGGCAGGAGGTGCCACGACGCCGTCGTGTCGGCCATGGACTCGTCCAGCAGACCCAGCAGCTCGCCCACGTGGTTCGGGTCGGAGATCCGGATGAGCGTCTCGACCCGGCGGTCGAGGTTGCGATGCATCAGGTCGGCCGAGCCGATGAACACCTCGGGGCCGGACTCCGGTCCTTCGGCGAGCGCGGGGCCCACCGAGTTGGCGAACGCGAAGAGACGCGAGTGCTCGAGGAAGCGGCCGAGGATGGAGCGCACCCGGATGTTCTCGCTCAGCCCGGGCACGCCGACGCGGACGGCGCAGATGCCGCGCACGACGAGGTCGACCTGCACCCCCGCCTGGGAGGCGCGGTAGAGGGCGTCGATCACCGTCTCGTCGACCACCGAGTTGATCTTCATCTTGACCCAGGCCTCGTGGCCCGCCCGGGCCGCGGTCGCCTCGCGCTCGATGCGTTCCACCAGACCCGATCGGACGGCGCGGGGCGCCACGAGCAGGCGGTGGAACGTCGACTTCGGTGCGTACCCGGAGAGCTGGTTGAAGAGCCGGGTCAGGTCCTGGCCGACGTCGGAGTTGCAGGTCAGCAGGCCGTGGTCGGTGTAGAGGCGCGCCGTCTTTGGGTGGTAGTTGCCCGTGCCGACGTGGCAGTAGCGCAGCAGCGAGCCGTCGGGCTCCTGGCGCACCACGAGCGACAGCTTGCAGTGCGTCTTGAGGCCCACGATCCCGTAGACGACGTGGACGCCTGCCTCCTCGAGCTTGCGCGCCCAGGAGATGTTGGCCTCCTCGTCGAACCGGGCCTTGATCTCGACCAGGGCGAGTACCTGCTTGCCGGCCTCGGCGGCGTCGATCAGCGCGTCCACGATCGGCGAGTCGCCCGACGTCCGGTACAGGGTCTGCTTGATCGCCAGCACGTGCGGGTCGGCGGCTGCCTGCTCGAGGAACGTCTGCACGCTCGTCGAGAAGCTGTCGTACGGGTGGTGCAGCAGGATGTCCCGACGGCGGATCGCGGCGAACACGTCGGTCGGCTTGGAGCTCTCGACCTCCGCGAGGTGCCGGTGCGTCGAGGGCACGAACGGCGGGTAGTGCAGCGACGTCAGGTCGAGGTCGGCGATGAGGTTGAGGCCCGTCAGGTCCAGCAGCGCTGGCAGCTCGTAGACCTCCTCGTCCTTGACCCCCAGCTCGCGGACGATCAGGTCGCGGATGCGCGGGCTGATGTCCTTCGCGATCTCCAGGCGTACGGGCGGCCCGAACCGGCGTCGGAGGAGCTCCTTCTCCATGGCCTGGAGGAGGTTCTCGGCGTCATCCTCTTCGACGTCCACGTCCTCGTTGCGGGTGACGCGGAACGTGTGGTTCTCCCGCACCTCCATACCGGGGAACAGGTAGTCGAGATGCTGCGCGATGACCTCCTCGAGCGGCACGAACGAGAGCGGGCCGCGCTGCGGGTCGGCCTTCTTGGTGCCGGGGCGGCGCGGCTTGCCCGACGCGTCCACCGCGATGAAGCGGGGCAGCAGCGGCGGCACCTTGACGCGCGCGAAGTGCTCCTTGCCCGTCGCCGGGTTCGCGACCACCACGGCCAGGTTCAGGGAGAGACCCGAGATGTAGGGGAACGGGTGGGCAGGGTCCACCGCGAGCGGGGTGAGCACGGGGAAGATCTGCTTGCGGAAGAACTTGTGCAGGCGCTCCTGCTCCTTGGTGTCGAGCTCACCCCAGTGCACCAGCGTGATGCCCTCGCCGGCCAGCGCGGGCTGCACGTCGTTCTCGAACACGCGCGCGTGCCGCTCCATGAGCGCGTGCGCCTCGTCCGAGATGCGCGACAGCGCCTGGCGCGGGCCGAGACCGGACGCGCTCGTGACGGCGATGCCGGTGGCGATGCGGCGCTTCAGGCCGGCCACTCGCACCATGAAGAACTCGTCCAGGTTGGACGCGAAGATCGCCAGGAAGCGGACGCGCTCCAGCAGCGGGATCCGGGGATCCTCCGCGAGCTCCAGCACACGCTGGTTGAAGGCGAGCCAGCTCAGCTCGCGGTCCGCGAACCGGTCGACGGGCAGCGGCCCGCCGAGCACCGGGTCCAGCAGGCTCGTGCCCTCCGGGCTCTCCGCGATGTGCTCGGCGATGTGCGCGGCCAGGCTCGCGTCCAGGGAGTGCGGGTCCATGATGTCGTCCGCCGAGGCGCCTTCCGGGGCCGGCACGGGCATGGGCGACGGCCCGGCGGCCTGCTTGGTCTTCTCCGCCACCTCGGCGGTCGCCAGCCTTTCCGCGGTCTTCCCAGGACGGTCCCGGTGTCCGTCGGGCCCGCCGTTCATGCTCTCGGTGCTTGTCGTACGAGGGCTCTGCTTCATGAATCGGCCGTTCTTGTCCCTGGTCCTGGCGGAGGTGTTCCCAACACTGTCCTTCATGTCGTTCATGGTGTCACCGTTCGGTACACAGTGGGTGACGCTCTCGGAGAGCGTTCGTCACGGGCGGGCATACTGAACGTGTACGGCGGCCCGCGTGAACCCGGACCGCTCGTACGTCGCGAGAGCTGGCGCGTTGTCCCCTTCCACGTACAGCACGGCGCGCGTCGCGCCGGTACGTGCGAGGTGCGCCAGCCCGACATCCGTCATCAGCCGGCCCAGGCCCTTGCCCTGATGGTCCGGGTCCACACCGAGGACGTAGATCTCGCCGTCGCGGACGCCGTCCGGCCGGCCCGGCTCGACCTTGGTCCACTGGAAAGCCACCGGATCGGCGCCGGCCGCACCGTCGGCGGAGTCCTTGCTCGTGCCCTCGCCCGTGCTCTCGGGCACGAGCAGGAAGAAGCCCTCGGGGTCGAACCACTCCTCGGCCTGGCGCGCGCGCAGGTCGTCGAGGGTCATCCGGCCCTGCTCCGGATGGGTCGCGAAGGCGCGGGCGTTGACGCGGAGCCAGGCGTCGTCGTCGACCCCGGGGCGGAACGTGCGCAGGTGATAGCCGGCGGGCGCCGTGGGCAGCTGCGGCGCTGCGGACTGCTCGAAGGTCCGTGCAAGGAAGAGGAGCTCGCGCACCGGGTGCATACCCGCCGCCCGGGCGAAGCCGCGGGCCGCCTCCAGGTCGCCGTGCGCCCAGACCCGCAGCTGCTTGCCGTGCTGGCTGGGCTCGCCCGAGCGGGACGGGAGTGTCGCGTCACGTTCGGCGGTCTTGAGGAGCATGCGGCCGCGCCCGTTGCGCCGGTGTTCCGGATGGATCACCAGCTCGGCGCTCGCGGTCTCGCCCGAGCGGTCGACCTGGACGTAGCCGATGGTGCTGCCCGACGTGGTGTGCGCCACGACGTGCGTGATCCACTCCGCGTCCGTCCCCAGGTTGAGCAGCGGCTGCTCGGAGAGCGGCGCTACGCCGTCGTGGGACTCGGCTGCGGCAGCCAGGTCTCGGACGGCCTGCTGGGCGGCGGCGTCGAGCGGGCCGATCTCGATGGGGGCAGCGATACGCATACGCCCATCTTCTCCCGCTGGTCGAGCTTGTCGAGACCAGGTATCTCTCCGCGTGTGGAGGCCCCGTCGATGCCCGGGGTCAACACGATCCCCAGGAGCGCGG